>CAYNDM010000295.1:3500-4119 GCA_964395265.1 uncultured Bacteriovoracaceae bacterium | reverse complement strand
TGAGGACTCCATGGTGTTCTCATCGGAGGGAAGGAGGGAGGGCTTGACGGTGAATATGGAAGTTAAATGTTGACTGATATGGTTAGTTATCATAGAAGGCGGCGTTCGTCATGATTAGCTGGTCCCTAACCTGGCGGTTTTTGAATGAAAAAGATGCAAAATTACCGCGAATCTGTACGACGCGGTCGATGCTCCAGCGAAAATCATCAAATGCCCGTATGATCCCGGCGAAGACCAATAGTCATTGCACCGCGAATCGCTTGAGCAATCGCTCTCGTCCGTTGTCAGAATCTGACCTTGGCCCCGATTCCGAAGCTTGGGCCAGCGGCAAAGATCGGAAAGGTGGAGACGGAGGGGGTGCCCGGATCGAACTCGGCCCGCGACTCGGCTCCGGCTGTTTCGGCAGCCTCTTTGACAGGCCTTTCTCCTTTGTGCTCGAAGAGTTTCGGGAAGAAGTAGCCTGAGGCCAGTCCCACTGTCGCGCCCATCAGAACATCGGTCGCGTAGTGTCGGTCGGCGGCAATCCGTAAAGCGCCGGTGGCAGTGGCGATCCCCAAGGCAGTCAGGCAAGCCGCGCGTCCAGCGCCTGGGACGTGGGCCGGGGGGGGGGGGGGGGCCC
>CAYNDM010000295.1:1622-3490 GCA_964395265.1 uncultured Bacteriovoracaceae bacterium | reverse complement strand
CACCCGGTCTACGCCAAGGTCGGTGCCGGGCGGGGCCGGGGGCCGGGGGGCCGCCCCACCCCCGGGCCCGCTCCTGTGAAGGCCAGCGACGTATGCCCGCTGAAGAAACTATTTCGGCCGTCCGCAGTGCCGCAAGCAGGGTCATAGTCCTCATCGGTGCGGCACTTTTCGACATACGGGCGATCCCGATCCGAAAGAACCTTGGCGAGAAATGTCAATCCGCCGGTCACCGCGAACGCTCCTGCGTCCACCGTGAGCAGATGAAGGCCCATCGATCTGGATTGCTCGAAGCGGATCAGGTTGGCGCTTTGGAGCAGGGGATAGGCGACCAAGCCCGTGACGAAGACGTCGCTTGCGACGCGAGCGGCCTTTCGGTGATCAGCGGACTCCAGGCGAAGCGCGTCGCTGACGCCCCGGTCGACGAAATTGTTGGCTAGTGCTTGTGCTGGCGAGAGGGCGACGAGCAACCCGACGGCAAGCGCTGCGAATCGTTTGAACCATGGCACTGGCGTGATCCTAGAAAATCGAGGCGTGGTTCGTCAACCCGCGCCGGGGCTTCTAAAGGCCGCTCGTCTTCGCAGACTGCGGGTCGTGAGCCCTGAGCTGAAAACGGTGAGCTGTGAGCGGCAGGCTGCGAGCTGTGCCCCGCAAACCACGAACTTCGCGTTGCGAGACATGAGCCCGCGCAGTGCGGTTCGAGATTTCTCGCACCTCTCTTGCAGGACCACTCGAACCAAGGAGAAATTACGGATGAATCATCGCTCGTATCGCAGCCATTCGCAGCCGCAGGATATCTCAGAGCAGTTTTCGCGGGCGCTCGACGAAGCCGGAGTCCGCAGGAGCGCGAATCCGTTCCGACGGGCACAGCAACTGGTCTATTGGCGATCCGGCCGTTACGCCGCCGCGCGGGCGCTGGGATTCGGGCTTCTGGCCGGGATGGCCGCATTGGCCATCGCTCGAGTCGGCGCATCGGGCGAGACCCTGGAGCGCTCCGAGCCGGAACGAGCCGCTTAGATGAGTCACCGCTCTTTGACTCAGGAAAAAGCGTGGATTGAACTATTTTCGGGACGCACGCGCGTCCGGGAGGAGAGTGGCGATGGCGAACACGACAGCGGCTGACGTCATGTTGGATGTGTTGATCGACTGGGGAGTGGATACGGTCTTCGGGATTCCAGGCGATGGAATCAACGGGATCATGGAAGCGTTACGAAAACGCAGGGACCGGATCCGCTTCATCCAGGTCCGTCACGAAGAGTCCGCCGCGTTCATGGCGTGCGGGTACGCCAAGTTCACCGGAAAGCTGGGGGTCTGCGTGGCGACATCAGGGCCTGGGGGAGTGCACTTGCTCAACGGCCTGTACGACGCCAAGTTCGACGGCGCGCCCGTGCTGGCCATCACCGGGATGCCCTTTCACGACCTCATCGGAACACATGCGCAGCAGGACATCGATCTCGACAAGCTTTTCATGGACGTCGCGGTCTACAACCAGCGGATCATGGGTCCCGCCCATGTCGAGAACGTCACCGAGCTCGCTTGCCGTACGGCGATGACCTACAAGAAAGTGGCGCACATTACCGTGCCCGTGGATTTCCAGGAGATGGGCATGACGCGCAAGTATGCGTCGAAACGGAATGTCGAGGGTCACGTTTCCCACGTCAAAACCCGTTCCTCGAGGCTCCCCGCCGGAGAAGAATTGCGCGCGGCTGCCGACGTACTGAGTCAGGGCAGCAGGATCGCGATTCTCGCTGGTAGGGGCGCCAATCACGCGACCGACGAGCTGATCCAGGTGGCCGAGACCTTGGGGGCTCAGATCGCCAAAGCGCTGTTTTTTTTTAATTTTTTGGCGTACTATTAGATATACACGACCG
>CAYNDM010000295.1:0-1612 GCA_964395265.1 uncultured Bacteriovoracaceae bacterium | reverse complement strand
ACACGACCGGAAGCGTGGGATTGCTCGGCACCCGCCCGTCCCACGAAATGATGAACGAGTGCGATACGCTGCTGATGATCGGGACATCCTTTCCTTACATCGAGTTCCTTCCCAAGCCCGGCCAGGCCAAGTGCGTGCAGATCGATTCCGATCCTGCCCGGATCGGCTTGCGCTACCCGGTGGACGTGGGGCTGGTCGGCGACAGCAAGGACACGCTTCAAGAGCTGCTGCCTTTGCTCAAACGAAACACCTCTCGGCGCTGGCTGGAGCGCATCCAGCTCGGGATGGAAGAGTGGTGGAAATTGATGAAGGAACGCGGCACGCGCCAGGAGATCCCGATGAAACCCCAGGTCGTGGCCTGGGAGCTCGGTAAGCGGCTTTCGGATCGGGCGATTGTCTCCTGCGATTCAGGCACGATCGCCACCTGGTGGGCGAGGCAGATCCCGGTCAAGCGGGGGCAGATGCATTCGGTTTCAGGGACATTGGCGACGATGGCCTGCGGGCTTCCTTATGCGATCGCCGCGGCCGTGGCTCACCCCGGGCGCCAGTCAGTCGCGTTCGTGGGCGACGGCGGCTTCACCATGCTGATGGGTGAGCTCGCGACTTGCGTGAAGTACAATCTCCCCGTCAAGGTCTTTGTCATCAAGAACAACACTTACGGGCAGATCAAGTGGGAGCAGATGGTGTTCCTGGGTAATCCCGAGTACGGCTGCGAGCTTCAGCCGATCGACTTCGCCGCGTTCGCCAAGGCGGCGGGAGCGCGAGGCATCAGGATCGAGGATCCCAAGGAGTGCGGCACGCTCATCGAAGAGGCGCTCGAGACGCCCGGACCCGTCGTTATCGAGTGCGTGGTCGACCCGTACGAACCCCCGATGCCAGGGATGATCAAGCCTGAGCAGGCCAGGATGTTCGCCGAATCCCTTATTCGCGGAGAGCCGCAATCAGGGAAGATCCTGGCCACGATAGGAAAAGACATGATCAAAGAAATGATCTGAGCGATCGATCCCGAGGAGGGGAGAGCGTGCAGCAGTCCTTGCCTGATCGACCGGTCAAGAACGTCCGCAATGTCCTCACGGTGGTGACCCTCTCGGCTTTGATCGTCTGCTGCTTTTTGATCGCTTACTCGGTCAGGTGGATGATCTTGGGCGCCGGCATCGGAATCGGCTTGGGCGCGCTTTTGGTTCCGGTCGTGCGTTCGCTAAAGAGGTTCAAAGTGCCCACCGCGATCGCAGGCGTCATGACCCTGCTCCTGGTTTTGGGCACGATCGGGGGTTTTTTCTACCTGATCGGCACGCTGATCGTCCAGGAGCTGGGCGGGAACGTCCAACAGATCACCGATGCCCTCGCCGGCGTCCAGAAGAGCTTCGCGGAGCTCCTGCGCGACCAGCCCTGGCTTCAAAAGAGAGTCCAGGGCGCAGACCTCGGTCAGCTCGTTCAGGATTTCCTCTCGGGCGTGATGAGCACCTTGCAGATCAGTTTCACGGTCTTCGCCGGGATCCTGGTCGCGGTGGCCTTGGGGATGTACGTCGCCATCGACCCGAAACGTTAGCTCGATGGCTGTGTATCGCTCTTTCCCGGACACTCCAGATCCCGCGCTCGGGCGATCCTCCAC
>CAYNDM010000294.1:820-4122 GCA_964395265.1 uncultured Bacteriovoracaceae bacterium | reverse complement strand
ACCCTCAGCGAATCTGATGTGAAAGCCATTGAACGCGACACCGTCATGGTGAAAAGCGTTCAGCAATCTCAGGACGTCATGCGGCTGCGAAATCCCGCCATCGTGATCGCAGGCAGCGGGATGGTTACTGGAGGCCGCATTCTTCATCATCTGGCCAATCGTTTGGGTGACACGCGCAACACCGTCTTACTGGCGGGGTACCAGGCCGCCGGAACCCGGGGCCGTCAGCTTGTCGATGGTGCCAGCGAGGTCAAGATCCACGGTCAGTTCTATCCCGTGCGGGCGAGAATCGAGAAACTCGACGGTCTCTCCGCCCATGCCGATCAGCGTGAAATCCTTCAGTGGCTCAAGCAGTTCACGCCTCCGCCCAAGAAAATCATCGTCAACCACGGCGAACCCCAGGCGGCCCACTGCCTGCGCGTGAAAATTCGAAGTGAACTGGGCATCGAACCCCTCGTTCCCGGATATCTCGAGAGAGTTCGGCTAGATTGAGAAGGTCCGAGTCGACCTTGGGATTGGCGCGAGACGGTTCCAACCCCGCGTCAGAATCCGACTGCGCGATCCCAGCTTCCGAGGATCCAATCCGAGGATCCAAGATGAACTGAGCCGCTATCGGCGGCCGAAGTCTCGGATTCATTCAGAGAACAAGAGTGGCTTTGATTTCTAGAAAGGCGCGGGTCCAGGCGTCGGCCCAACAAGGGCGCGGGTCCAGGCGTCGGCCCAACGTAGGCCCCTAGAGTAGCGGGACTACTCGAACCACCCGTAGTCTCTCGTTTCTGTTCTGATCAAGTCGGAACAGACATCGAAAAATTGGAATATTAAGCAGTTCAATAACGATATATCCATAATAATATTGATATTTACCATTTTAAATACCATTGCCCCATGATAAGCGAAAGGCATGAATCAGGGAGCCTTCGCATTTCTGGGTAAGCTTGAAACGCAGTATGGAGGCGATTGCCGACGTGGCAAGCGCAAGATCGCTCGACCTATCGACCCCAAGCGTCCGATCCATCTGACCTTGAGATCCTCGCGTGCGAGAGGAAAACTCTCCATGCTTCATCCGGATCGTGTGAAGCACGTAGAAACGCTAACCCGTAGAGTGGCTCGCAAGCGCGGCATTCGCATCTACCGGTTCGTCAACGTCGGGAATCACCTCCATTTAGTTCTGAGGACACCTGATCGTGACGCCTTCCGAACATTCCTCAGGGAGCTGGCAGGTTCGATCGCGATGTTGATGACGGGCGCGAGAAAGGGCCATCCTCTCCAAGAACGCTTTTGGGACAAGCTCGCTTGGAGCCGGATCGTGTCATGGGGTAGGGACTTCCAAGGGCTCAAACGCTATTTTATCAAAAACATCTTTGAATCGACTGGACTTCTATCACGAGAGCAGAAGTTGGCTGGATGGAGGATCATCTCACTGGAGCTCGATCGCCCGCCTCCCGACCGATGACCTCCTGGCCGAAGGGCGAATGGGGTTCAATATGGGCTCTTGGGACTGCCCGTCTGATCCTGTGCACACGACTCGATCCGGGGCTTCGCCGGCCTGATCTGTGCACACGACTCGATCCGAACCCGCTCGAGGGGTCCCGACTCAACTCTGACCCTTAGGCTCTCCCCTTCGCTCGGAACTTCGCAGCGTTGAATCGATCCCTGCGGTCACCCCCTCGCCCGGAGCTTTTTCGCTACATGTGCGATCCCGTCCGCGTTGAGCCGGAGATCAAGCTGGACGAGCGCCCACTGATCGGCGCTCCAGGGACGCGAACGACGGGATTCGAGTCTCCTAAAGTGCTCCAAAATCGCGTTGAAGCAAAACTCAGAAAGCGCTGAATCCTCAAGCGTGGAAGCGCGAGCCTGGTGCAGGAGCGCCTCTGAGAAGTCCAAGTGCTCGAGAAGCTGCTTGGCAGCTGCTTGAAGTTCCGTGACTTCTCCAAAATGAGTGAGCCAGGCGCGCTCGGCTCCGGTGGAGAGGATCCGGTCAATGCTCTTGCGAGCTTCCTCGGCAATGAAATCCGTCGGACTGGTCGATGGAAAGATGAAGAGCCCCTCATCTTGAAGTGAGGGATAACAAAGCCCGAACGAATCCCCGGTGAAGACGCCGGCCGAACCCGAATCATGGATGCAAACATGATGGTTCGCATGCCCTCGAGTGTGAAGGAAGGTTAAGCGGGAGCGGCCCAGCTCGAGCGTCTCTCCGTCCTCGACCGTTCGCACGCGCCCGGCGGGGACGGGCCTGAGTGTCCCATATAGTTGTTCGAAGGCTTCGTTACCGTAGACCCGCCTGGCGCTGGCCTCGAGTTTCGAAGGGTCGATCAGATGAGGCGCGGCGCGAGGGTGGGCCAGCAGCGTGGCGTTCGGACAAGCTTCCATCAGAGGAGCCGTACCGCCCGCATGGTCGAGGTGAACGTGGGTGACGAGGACATACTTAACTTGTGCGGGAGTGAGCCCGCTGTTTTTCAAGGCGCTCAGAAGCTTGGGAAGCGCCGACGCAGTGTTGTTGTCGACGAACGCGGCTTCCCCGTCTCGGATGAGCAGGTAGGCGGCCGCGAAGCGAGGTTGTAGGTAATCGCAATCGACAGTGATGACCAATGGAGCGTCGCTCATGAATCGTGATTACGAGAAACATCTCGCGATTGCAATCGTCAGAGCAAGCGGGTAGGTGCAAATAGTCCCGTTTGCGTGACGATCGGCCACCCCAGAGGGGCTGAGATCGAATGAATCGAAGCCTGCGCCGGTAGGTAGCCTGCACAGTCCGGCTTGCGCGTGCACGGACTGCACATGTACGGACGGGAGAGCATGGCCTGGCCCTGCGCGGCTCGGATATGTGCGGCCCGGCCCCGCATGGCCAGCACATGCACGGCCAGCGCATGCACGGGCTGCAGGGCGGCTGGTCAAAGTCGGTTAAGGAGTAAGAATGAAGATCGCCGTATTCGATACCCATCCCTATGATCGAACCTATTTGGAACAGGCTAGCTCGACCAAGAGGGGCCATGAGCTCAGGTTCTTTGAATTTCGCTTGAACGAGCAAACCATAAGCGCTGTCGAAGGCTTCGAAGCCGTCTGTGTCTTCGTCAATGACCGCCTGAGCGCTCCGGTTTTGAACGAATTGAGGAATCGGGGAGTACGCCTAGTTGCGCTGCGATGCGCTGGGTTCAACAATGTCGATCTCGTCGCGGCCGAGAAGGCGGGTTTGGTCGTCGTTCGCGTGCCCGAGTATTCGCCTCATGCGGTCGCCGAGCACGCCGTAGCAATGGTTCTTTGCCTGAACCGCAAGATCCATCGAGCGTATTCGCGGGTCCGGG
>CAYNDM010000294.1:0-807 GCA_964395265.1 uncultured Bacteriovoracaceae bacterium | reverse complement strand
ACTTCTCATTGAACGGACTGGTGGGTTTCGACCTTCATGGCAAGACGGTTGGGGTATTGGGGACAGGAAGGATCGGCAAAGCGTTCGCAGCGGCGATGCAGGGCTTCGGCTGTCAGATTCTGGCGTTTGACAGATATCCGGATGAGAGTTGGGCGAGGGAAAAGGGAGTGACCTACGCCTCGCTCGACGGGATCTTTTCGCGTGCGGATATCCTATCGCTGCATATTCCCCTGACCCCGGAGACACGGCATCTTTTGGATCGCAGGGCTTTCGAGAAGATGAAGCCAGGTGTGATGCTGATCAACACTGGTCGAGGAGCGTTGATCGAAAGCCGGGACCTCATTGAAGCGCTCAAGGGTGGGAGAGTCGGCGCTGCCGGGCTCGACGTCTACGAAGAAGAGGAGAACTGCTTCTTTCAGGACCTTTCGAACCAAGTCCTCCAGGATGACGTACTCGCGCGGTTGCTCTCGTTTCCCAATGTTCTGATCACGTCGCATCAGGGTTTCTTGACTGATGAAGCGTTACGTCGGATCGCGGAAACAACCCTCGAAAGCGCGACCGCCTTCGAGAAGGGGCAGTCATTGAAAAATGTGGTGCGCGCGGAAGAATTCCTGGCCTGAGTGAGTGGTGCTGGTTCCAGCGCCCGAGTGCCTTGCTCTGGGCTTCGGTTGAATGCGTGGTGCTGGTTCCCATGCCTGGCAACCCGCGTCTTCCGCCTAGCAACCAGCGCCTTCCTCCCGGGCACTAGCGCCTTCCTCCCGCAGCCCCAGAAAATCTTAAAGCGGCCCTGGGTCAATCTCCCAACCC
>CAYNDM010000293.1:3123-4123 GCA_964395265.1 uncultured Bacteriovoracaceae bacterium | reverse complement strand
GAGCTGGTGTAGATCGAGGAAGAGAGCCCGTATTCGACTGCGTTGGCGACCTGAAGCGCCTCTTCGAATCCGGAGACCGGGATGATCGCGAGCACCGGGCCGAATATCTCGCGTTGTGCGAGAGTCATCTGCGGAGTTACCTGGTCGAAGACGGTGGGAGCGACGAAGTAGCCGGCTTCGGGCGAAGGAACGCCCAGTCGTTCTCCTCCACAGATCAAAGCGGCTCCTTCTTTCTTGCCGGTCTCGATGGCTTCGAGAACGCGGTTCATTTGGGATTCGTTGATCAACGGGCCCATGGCGTTGGGATCCGTAAGACCGTCGCCGATTTTGATGGAGCGAACCCGCTCGAGCAGGCGATGGGTGAAGTTGGCGTGAACGCTGCGATCCACGATCGCGCGCGAGGTGGCGGTGCACCTCTGCCCCGTCGAGCCAAAAGCCCCGATGAGAGTGGCCTCGACGGCCTGATCGATATCGGCGTCGTCGAGGACGATGATGGGGTTCTTCCCGCCCATCTCAAGTTGGACTCGGGCGAAGCGCTTGGCTGCGGCGGCATTGATCTCAGCGCCGACCTCATTGGAGCCGGTGAAGGAGATTCCTTTCACCCGCCGATCGTTGACCAGGGCTTGGCCCACGATCGCTCCGTTTCCATAGACGAGATTGAGGGTCCCAGCGGGAATTCCTGCCTCCTCGAATGCGCGGACTAGCATCGCCGCGGTCGCGGGAGTCAGCGACGACGGCTTGAATACGACGGAATTGCCTTCGAGCAATGCCGCTCCGATTTTCCAGGCGGGGATGCAGACTGGAAAGTTCCAAGGAGTGATGATCCCGACGACTCCCAATGGCGAGCGAGTCGTGTAGAGGGTGGTGTTGGGAAGTTCGGATGCCAGAACCTCACCAATCGGCCGGCGGCTTTCGCTGGCCATAAAGAAGAGGGCGTTCACCGCCTTTTGGACTTCGCCTCGGGCTTCGCTCAGGTTTTTTCCCTCTTCGCGGGTAATCG
>CAYNDM010000293.1:0-3113 GCA_964395265.1 uncultured Bacteriovoracaceae bacterium | reverse complement strand
CTAAGAGCTCAGCTTTTGCCCGGAGAGCGGAGGCCGCCTTCTCAATGATCGCCCCGCGAGCAGGGCGCGGGCGCTGACTCCATTCGATCTGGGCTCTTTGAGCGGCGTCGATGGCTCGATCCACGTCGACAGGGGTGCTGCGGCTGGATTTCCCGAGGATCTCGGTCGGGCGCGCGGGATTGCGATTCACGTCCCACTGACCTGAGCTTCCTTGCTTCCATTGACCATTGATAAAATTAAGATAGACGTCGCGATGGTCCATAGCGGAACTCCTTTCCCGAATGGGCAGAACTGAGGTTCCTTATAGCGTAATCAGAACCAGGGGTTTCGGCTATGCAAAAATTGCCGGGTCGGCAGTGGACAGATCGCTCCGGGGTAAGTTAAACCTTTGCGTCATGAATCCGCAGAATACCTTTCCGAAGATTCCTGGACTTAGCCCTCTTCCCCGTGACGAATGGATGCGTGCCTCTCAGTTCCATGCCCTCAGTCAAGGAGCCGTGCTTCAAGAGGTGAGCAAGCGGGTGAAGGAGGCAGTGGCGCAGGCGGGTGATCGCCATCGTGCGCGTCCGCTGGTGCTGCTCGATCTGGATTCCACTCTTTACGAGGTGGGCCCGCGTACTCACCAGATCTTGCGGGAATGGCTCGAGACGGATGAGTCGCGAACATTTCCCGATGTTTGGAAGGAGTTGCAGCGCCTCGAGTCGCTCCATGTAGGCTACTCGCTGGTGGATACATTTGCCGCGATCGGACTTTCCGTCGAGCACCCTGAGGTGAGGGCGGCATGGGAGAAGGCCAAGCGATTCTGGGCGGCTCGGTTCTTCACCAGCGACTATCTGAGGTACGATAATCCTTATCCTGGTGCGGCCGAATTCTGCCGCGAGCTTCACGAGCGTGGGGCCGAGCTGGTGTACCTCACCGGGCGCGATGAGCCGAATATGGGCGACGGAACACGAGAAAATCTCGCGAGAGACGGATTCCCTTGGAGCGCGCCCAGGACGCACCTATTGATGAAGGACAGGTTTCACACGGACGATCTCGTGCATAAGCAGAGCGCGGCCGACTACGTGCGGAATCGCGGAACCTTGATCGCCTCGCTCGAGAACGAGCCGGTGAACCTCGTGGCGATCTACGAACTTTTTCCCCAGGCGATGCACGTTTTCATGGAGACGGTTTCGAGTGATCGTCCCGCGGCGCCCTGCCGGGGGTTGTACCGGATTCGGGGGTTCCTGCCTGAGTAGCGGTCGGGGCTCTTGCGAATTTCTGTCCGAGGGTACTCCTACCTGACTAACGGTTGTGGATTCCTGTCCGAATCGCATGAGGGCGATCGCGTCTGGCTGGTTTTTGTCGAATCGAGCGCGAGATCTTCATTTTCGAGCTCGAGATCTCACGTCGCATCGTTCACCGATTTCAGCTCGGGTATCCATTTTGACATCTGCTGAATTCCCAGCTTCTTGATCGCGCTGAATTGGTTGTGCGCGGAACAAAGAATCCGCAAATTCGCGGTCGTCGAGTCTCCGCCCAGTGCGATCGGGCGGATATGATCGACCTGAAGGTAGCGGGTGGCGGCGCACCGCCTTTGGGTGCCGGGCTCGATATATTCGCATCGACCTTTGGCGCGAAGCCAGATTTCCCGGCGAATTGATGCAGAAATGGCTCGACTCGGTCTATTTCGGCTTAGTTTATCTAGGCTCGGTCTATCTAGGCTCGGTCTATCTAGGTTCGGTCTATGAAGCGCCATTCTGTTTTGGTGGATTTGAATCGATCCAGGGCTCATTTGAGTTTGAGTGAACGACACCGCATCGCCTCCGCCGGCGGAGGTGGCAGGAGAAGTAGACTCAGAAACAGAACTAGTAGCGGAGTTGGAATCGGAGGTCGAGTCTGATGCCGAGCGATTCCCCGGTGAGGATTGTGAGGGAGTTAGCGCAATACCGAGGCGCAAATTTCTATTTTGACTGTGGGCCAACGGAGTCAGTTTGTTGAGTGTTGTATCCGCCATGAAATTCAGAAGCTCGAGGAGGCGGTTCGATTTGAGTCGATTGCCTGCTAAATCCCGAATCTGATCCAGCATATCAAGAAAGTCTTGAGTGACCACCACGCGCAGCTCCGTCAGTTCCGAGTTCAACGCCCGAGACTGCTCCGGCGACGGAATGGATTTGGGAGAGACTGTAGCGAGATGCCGCTCGCATTCCCGTCGGGACATTCCTTGGACCGCCTTGAGAATCTCAAGCTTGCTTTCGCTCGTGTAGTTCCGGGGTGTATCGGTTCTCTTGCGCTCGGCCACGAAAAAACTCTGGACGGTGCTCAGGGTCGAGAGCGATAGGCTTCCTTCTTCAAGGGAGCGCTCCAGCTCCGGAAGCTCGCGAAGTAGTCGCATCGAAGAGATGCGACGGTGCGCCGCTGCCTCGGAGTAGCCCAGGAACTTGACCGCGAACTCATGCAGGCTAGAGAATCCTTGAGCCGCGAAAAGGCGCCGTCGCTCGATTTCCCTGAGGTGTCTGAGGATCAGCGTCGTGATCTCACGCTCTTCTTTGACTAAGGACTGGGTTTTCGAAAGTAGTTCGGGGTCGCGAAGGGATTCGATGTGTTTCATGAGATACTTCTACACCCGATTTTTTGGAGGCATTTTTTTGCTTCAGGATGCCTTAGGCGGCTTGATCGCGAATGCTCGTGTAGGGGGTTGGCGCGATGGTCGAGTTTGCTTGTTATGGCGAAAAATCGCGCGTTTAAAGTGGAGTGTGAGGGAGTGAGTGTGCGAATTTGAGTTCGGGCTCAAAACGCGGTCAAGAAGAAAATGCAATTCTTTTTCTTTCTAGGGCGACAAGAAGCACTCCGGCAGCAACGCGAATGTTCTTCGTGTGGAAAGGAAACTGGACCGCCCAATAGTCCGGGTATTTGGTTAGAGTGAGTTCTGCAATGTTTTTCTTGGGTTCGGCTGATCTCTGTTGAGTTGAACCGACTTGCTAATCAACCTCCGCCGGCGGAGGTGGAAGTGGTCAGAAAAAATCCCAGCTTCGCATCAGCGCCAGCCCGCATCAACGCCAGCCCGCATCAACGCCCGATTCGCATAAACGCGCACTCAGTATCACCGCCTGCCCGCATAGACGCCAGGGGAG
>CAYNDM010000292.1:0-4143 GCA_964395265.1 uncultured Bacteriovoracaceae bacterium | reverse complement strand
GGGAGGGGTTTGGGCTTTTCGGCGCGACGATCAGGCTCGCCAAAAAGAGCCAAACCCAACCCCCACCCTTCGGCATGAAGGCGCGAGAACGGATCGCGATCATGCGCCAGCCGCCGCGAGCATCGGCGCCAGAAAAGCGAAAGGTGGATTCAGATAAGTCTCCTCGAGGTTCAGGAGCTTTTTCTTGAGGAGAAGCTCGGGTTCATTCGGAACGGCCCCGCCCATGAATCCTCCGAGCGAGCCGACGGCAGTAAACCGATGACAAGGAATGAGAATCGGAAGAGGATTGCGCTTCAGCGCCTGTCCAACTGCACGCGAAGCAGCCGGCCTGCGAATCCGGCAGCTGACCCAGGAGTAGCTTCGCGTCTCCCCGTGAGGGATCAAAGCAGCCGCCCGATAGACCTCGCGTTGAAAGTCGCTCCATCCTGTTTGATCGATATCGTCCCATGGCACTACGCCCAATGGGTCGCCTGAATCGAAGTAGACTTTTAGGCGATCCAGAAGGCGCGAGACGGCCGGAGGAATCTCTGATCGCGTCAATGCGGACCACGGGCGTCTTTGATCGGATCGATCCGCCCAATGGATCGACGTCAACTGGCCTTTGTCGTTCCAGTTGATGATCAGGCTTCCGATGCTTGACTGAAAGTACAGGTGATTCACTCTGCCGCTACTATAGTCTGTTTTTTCGGCGCCGCAATCCAGCAGTCGACCTATTGGGTTCAGGACGAATCGTACGGAATCATGAAGTCCCCGATTCTTCCACATCTGCCCGCATCTGAACGGGAGAAACACTGCGTACAGCTTCTATGCGGCGCACTGACCTTGTGCGCCAAATCTACTATCTTTACGCTTGTTTGTGCCATCGCTAAGCAGTAAAGTCCCCGAACAATTTTACTCTAGGCGTGAGTTCAAACGGGACTCGCCGTCCCGTTCGCGAGTCTCCGAAGACTGGGTAAAATTGAAGTTTTGCGCTTTTGGGGGGAATAGAAAATCACGTGGCTCCGTATGTAGTGCTCGCCAGAAAATGGCGTCCAGCGCAGTTTTCGGACATTGTCGGACAGGGAAACATCGTCCGCACGCTGATGAACGCTATTCGCGCGGAAAGAGTCCATCAGGCATATCTCTTCACCGGTTCCCGAGGAATCGGCAAGACCTCCATCGCCCGGATCTTCGCCAAAGCCATCCGTTGTCCCAACGCCAGTTGGAACGATCAATGGCTGATCTCCTGCGGAGAATGCTCGAGCTGCAAAGAGATCGCTGGAGGATCCAGCGTGGACGTCATCGAGATCGACGGAGCCTCGAACAACGGCGTGGACGCGGTTCGCGAGATTCGTGAGAACGCCAAGTTCCTTCCTTCGTCCGGCAGCCGCAAGATCTACATCATCGACGAAGTCCACATGCTCACCACCGCGGCCTTCAATGCGCTCCTGAAGACCCTCGAGGAACCGCCCCCCCACGTGATCTTCGTTTTCGCGACGACAGAGCCCCACAAAATTCCGGCGACGATCCTTTCACGAGTGCAGAGGTTTGACTTCAGGCGCGTCACGATCGCGCAGATCCAGGCTCGGCTCGCCGAGGTCACGCAGTCCGAAGGCATTTCTGTTGAGCTGGGCGCGCTCGCTCTGATCGCTCGAGCCGCTGAAGGCAGCATGAGGGACGCGCTCTCGCTATTGGACCAAGTGATCGCGTTTTCCGGAACACAGATCACTCTTCAATCCGTGCGGGATTCGATCGGGCTCATCGAAGGCCAGACCTTGGTCGGGATTCTCGAAGGCATCTTCACCCGCAAGCCTCTCGATGCGCTCGCGCATATCGAACGGGCTTATGAGCAGGGCCATGATCTCAAGATACTCGCTCGAAGCCTGATCGAGTTTCTTCATGCCGCCATCCTGGCCAAGCTCGGCTCGAAGAGCCCGGCGAACCTGGAGCTCTCGGATGACGAGTGGCAGGAGCTCAAGCGCCTGACGGAGCATCGAACGCTTGAGGAGATGGAGCTGATCTTTCAAGCGCTTCACTACGGAGTGGATTGGATCGCGCGCTCTCCACAACCCAAGATCGTTCTCGATGTCTTGATCGTCAAATGCGCCACGGCTGAGGCGCTTGTCTATGCGGCCGACTCAGGAGGGAGCAGCGCAAGCTCTCAGGGAGCATCCTCCGCTTCTGGCGAGACCGCGGCGATGTCGACGGGGGCATCGACTTTGGCCGGCTCCGGAACCAAGATCGTTCCCGCGTCTTTGGCCCCGGAACCAAACCCCGCCAGCGCGATCCGGGCGGCCCTCAGCGCATCGCCGAAAGCGCAAAAAAGCGCCCCAAACGGCGAACCCAACCCGTCCGTGCCTCTCGGAGCTTCTATCGCTCCACCTACCCAGAACCGGGACACTCCCGCTCAACAAGTCAAAGCGGCGCCGTCCCGATCTGATTCAGTGCCTCCCGCGCAACGTTTTCAGGGAGATCTCTGGGAAGGCTTCACTCAATTCGTCAAGCAGACACGCCCCTTGTTGGCTTCGATCCTGGAGCATGGGACCTGTGGGATGTTGCCCACCCAAGAAGGTTCCGATCAGACGCTTGAAGTGAATTTCAAGCCCGAGGAAGCGTATTTCCGCGAACAGTTGCAGTCGCGCGCTTACAGCGAGCAGGTGCTCACTCTCGCCAGGGAGTTTTTCGGGCTGCAGGTCCGCATTCGGGTTGAGATCAAGGACACCGGCGAAAGCCTCGCCGAGCGAAAGCAGCGCGAACTGAAAGAGCGGGAATTGGCCGCCCAGAACGCGGTGAAGAACCATCCGATCATCACAGAGGCCAAGGCGCTTTTCGGAGGCGAATTGGGACCGATCGAGCTCATTGATCCGAAAACGGGAGAAAGCCATGCGATTCACTAGTAGTAACCCGTCGCGGCACGATCCTGTCTCCAAGTTGATCTTCGAACTTTCGAAGCTTCCTGGCATCGGCGAGAAAACCGCTACGCGGCTTGCGTACCACATTCTGAAACAAGACGAGAGCTACTCGCGCGCCCTGGCCGAGGCCTTGGTCAACGCCAAGCAGAAGATCGGCCTTTGCACGAGCTGTTACACGTTCACCGATACGGATCCTTGCCGGATTTGCGCGAATCCTGAACGCGATCCTTCGATCATCTGCATCGTCGAACGCCCGTCCGACGTGATGTCACTTGAACAGGCTGGCGTGCATCGAGGCCTTTACCACGTCCTTCACGGGGCTCTTTCTCCGCTGGATGGCGTCGGCCCCGAAGAGCTCAAGATCCGTGAGCTCCTGGAACGGGTGAAGCTCGGTCTCATGAACGACGAGCGCCCTTTACGGGAGTTGATCGTGGCGACCAATCCCAGCGTCGAGGGCGAAGCGACCGCGTTGTATCTGAGTCGCCTCTTGAAACCGCTGGGAGTGCGAATGACCCAGCTAGCCCATGGCCTGCCGGTAGGAGGGCTCATCGAGTACACCGACCGACAGACCATCGGAAAAGCGATGGAAAACCGGGTGGAGATGAGCTGATTGAGCCATATCAATTACGTCGCAAAGGAAGTCCACCTCAAGGTGATCTACTTCGGAGCGGGTCTCGGCGGCAAGACCACGAACATCCAATACATCTACGAACAGACCCAGCGCGAAGGGCGCGGAGGGAAGCTCGTCACCTTAAGCACGGAGAACGAGCGCACCTTGTTTTTCGACTTCCTTCCCCTATCCGTCGGGGATTTCAGGGGATACAAGACGCGGTTTCACTTGTATTCGATTCCTGGCCAAACTTTTTACGAGACTTCGAGGCAGTTCATCCTCAAAGGAGTGGATGGAATCGTCTTCGTTGTGGACAGTCAGTCAGAGCGCATGGAAGCGAACATCGAGAGTTACGAGCATCTCGAGAAGAGCCTGGATCAGGCGGGATACGACATCAACAAGATTCCCCTCGTTCTGCAGTACAACAAACGGGATCTGCCAGGCGTGGTGAGTATCCGTGAGCTGGAGGCGACTTTCAATCCTATGCATCGACCGTACTTCGAAGCGGTCGCGGCCAAGGGTGTGGGAGTCATGGAGACATTGCAGTCCGTCAGTCAGTGGATCATTCGTGATCTCAAAGGGGGGAAAGAAGAATGAACAAAACTAATCTGAAGAACTTCAAGAGGATCTTCGAGGAGAAGA
>CAYNDM010000291.1:0-4149 GCA_964395265.1 uncultured Bacteriovoracaceae bacterium | reverse complement strand
CCCCCGTACCGATCAGAAAAAATTTTCGTGCCGCGGATTTGGATAACATAGCCGCCTGGCGCCGATGCAAGGCTCAATCCATGCGCTACGCGTGAACCAACCGCGCCAGCAGAGTTTCGACAGGGCACGTGGCTTGCCAGTCCCACGATCAAGGAGTCTGAGCGATGTCCAACCGAAGATCCTACAGCGTCACGCTCGCCGGCCTTTCACTGGTGTGCCTGGCGGCGATTCCAGGATGCACCGACCGCACCGAGGGGACCAGCAAAGCGGGTCGCGGCAACCGAACCATCGATCCAGACTTCCACGTCCACATCGATAAAGACGGAAGCGTGACCGGAGAGCCGGGCCAATCGCCCTACGAGGGAACCCCGGAACCGGCTGAAAAAGACCGTCCGCATCAAAATAACGGGAGCTCAGGTGGATGAGTCGCCCGTCCCCTTATCAAAAGCGCATCCGACTCACCCATCCTGGCTCGAACTACTTCTGCTTCACGATGCTTCCGTCGACAGGATTGAAGTAGATTTCGACATTCTTCCCATCCTTGTCGGTTCCATAGATTTCATAGCAGGTACCCGGCTGCTTGAACTTCCGGATTTTGTAGCCTTCCGCTTCCGCCTTCTTCTTGAAATCCTCGATACTCATCCATTTCTCTTTGGGTTGATCAGTGCAGTTTTTGGCCGCATGGGCTAACCCGCTGCTCAAAAAAACCAAGGTCATCATTGTCACAACCGTCTTCATAGTCGAGTTCTCCGTTGCTTCATGTTGTGGACTCGAGGGTCCGTGCCCTCAATCTGATCCTTCCTCGCGAAATGTACAGAGGTCAAATGCCCTAGACCTGCGAAATCCCGGGATATGGGTCATATGTCCTATAGCCAACCCAGCCAGAAAGCCACACTCTATAAGGAGATCACTCTACGTCGACAGGAGGCATCTATGAAAACGATCCGAGTCTATGACTGGCCAACCCGACTGTTTCACTGGTCTTTTGCCGTTCTATTTCTGGGAGCATTCCTGATCGCGAAGAGAATTGATGATGATTCTCCGATCTTCGCGTACCACATGCTTTTTGGACTTGTGCTGATGGCAACCGTCATCCTCAGAATCGTCTGGGGATTCATCGGTAGCAAATATGCTCGATTCTCGTCTTTCGCGCTGAGGCCATCCGATCTAATCGGTTATTTCAAGGATCTGCTCCTCGGTCGAACCGAACGCCGACTTGGTCACAATCCCGCCTCGAGCTGGGCAGCCCTGGTCCTGATGGGCCTGGCCCTTGGATTAGCGACAACTGGGATCTTGATGACCACCGGCGGCGACAAAGTGATTCTTGAGGAGTTTCATGAAGTTTTCGCCGACGCCTTCATCATCGTGACCATCGCGCATGTCGCAGGCGTTCTTTTTCACATGATCAGGCATCGCGACGCGATCGCTCTCAGCATGATCCATGGAGGCAAGCCCCCTGTTGCGGACTCCGAATCGGGACTCACGCGCTCATACTTAGGAGTCGGCCTGCTCTACCTTGCCATATTGGGAGCCGTTGTGTTCTTTCTGGCCAGGAATTACGATGGCAACGCCCAGTCTTTGAGCCTATTTGGAACCACTCTTCAGCTGGGCGAAGGCATAGAAACGCACGATCACGAAGAAGATGGCCATGAGTACTAAAGAGCGAGCTTTCATCACTGCGATCCTCTCTTTGATCGCGGTGATGGTGACGGCAGATCTCATCACCGATGCCAACGAAGGAGTTCACTGGTCGCACCTTTTGATCGAAGGCACCATGGCCTTAGCCGCACTGATCGGAGTTTTCCTCCTGATCCGCGGTTCGATCGCGCTTAGGCGTTCGCTCGCCGCTGAACAGCGGGCTTCGAGGGAGCTGCAGGCCGAGGCCGAGCGATGGCGCGCTCAATCCAGGAAATACCTGACGGGGCTCAGCCAGTCGATCGACTCTCAGCTCACCGCCTGGAATCTCACGGAGGCCGAAAAAGAAGTGGCCTTCCTGCTTCTGAAGGGACTGAGCTTGAAGGAGATCGCCGCGGTTCGGAACACTTCGGAGAAGACGGCGCGTACCCAGTCCATGGCGATCTATTCCAAATCAGGACTGACGGGTCGCTCGGAACTCTCGGCGTTCTTCCTTGAGGATCTGCTTGTACCTCAAGGAGGCGCTAAAGAAACCCAAGGAAGCATTGCATGAAAATCCTAGTATCGCTCATTTTAGGGTCCCTGCTCGCGACGCAACCGATGTTGGCTGAAGAACCCCATCACCACGATGAAGCAGGCCAATCCAAGCTACAGCTCAACCAAGGCAAGAAATGGGAGACGGACGCGGCCTTGCGGGCCGGCATGGCTAAAATCAAATCTCTTGTGGAAAAACGCATCGATGCGATCCACGAAAACAAGCTTTCGCAGTCCGAATACTCCCAACTCTCAAAGGAGATCCAAACCGAAGTGAGCTCGATCTTCAAAAACTGCAAGCTGAGCCCCAAAGCGGATGCGCAGCTACACCTCATCCTGGCCGAAATCCTGGGCGGAGCCAGCGCGATGCAGACAAAAGACTCGCCATCAGAGCGGCAAAAAGGCGCAATCCAAGTTATCCGCGCGTTGGCCCAGTACCCTCGTTTCTTCGATCATCCGGATTGGGTCCCACTCAAACACGAGTAAGGCAGCCTCTACTGCCTAGTCCTCACTCTTTGGAAATCATTTATGATTTTATCTTTATCAGATGGCAATTGACTCAATCTAATAATTCTATTATTCTAGAAATATGGAAATGTTTGAAGTCACAGAAATCTTCTCCAGCCTCTCTCAGGAGACCCGACTCAAGGTTTTCCGCCTGCTTCTCGAGTATGGACGAAATGGCACTGTCACAGGAAAGATCGCCGAAGAGCTCGGGATCCCGGACAACACGCTTTCTTTTCATCTCTCCCATATGAGCAGGGCAGGTCTGGTGACCTCCAAGAAGACTGGGCGATTCGTGACCTACTTCGCCAATTCTGATTTGATCGAAGACCTCATTCGATACCTCCGGGCCAACTGCTGCGCGAGAGAGACCCGTGGCCGGTCGAAATCCAAACTATGTAACGAAAGGAAGTGCTGATATGAAACGGTTTCACATTCACTTGGGTGTCAAGGACCTTCAGAAGTCCATTGAGTTTTACACTACTCTCTTTGGTCAGAATCCAACGAAGACAAAAGAAGACTATGCGAAGTGGATGCTCGAGGATCCCAGAATTAATTTCGCCATTTCAACGCGCTCCGGAGAGAAAGGAATCAACCATCTCGGACTCCAAGTCGACGAGGAAACCGAGCTCGAGCAAATGATCCGACGCTTGAAAAGCGCGGATCTCGGAGTCCATGACGAAGGCGAAACCACGTGCTGCTATGCCGAATCCAAGAAAGCCTGGGTCCAGGACCCGACCGGCATCGCTTGGGAAGCTTATCGAACCATGGCGGACGCTGAACTCTTCAGCCGCGAGAGCGAGAGCCAGGAAGGCGAATCTGCCTGCTGCGTGCCTGAGAGCAACAATGGCAAATCTGATTCGGCTTGCTGCGGATAAAGGCGATTCAGCGACAATTCAGGTCATGTGCCAATCAGCAGCTCTTCAAGCTTGTCGAAGGATCCCGTCCAGCCGCCCATCATGCCCGATCTGGCCTGCACGAAAGCCGCAAGCTCCTCGCGCGATGCATCGCCTACGATTTCCCAAGTTACGGTCACACGAGTGCGATCCGGCCCTTCAGGCGACAGCTCGACTCGAGTCAGCATCGTCTCCGGCCAAACGGGCGTCAGTGGGTGCCGAGAAGCGTTGCCCTTCTCGTCCGTGAACTGCTGAGTGTAGACGATCCGATTCGGTTTGATGAGCTCGATGTATTGGGCACGACCGTAAAAACCCAGATCTTCGTTCCACATCCTGTAGATCGTCTCTCCGCCTGAACGGATGTCCGCCTTCAGGTACTCCATGCCGAATCCTTTCGGCGGCAACCACTTCACGACATGGCTGGGATCCGTCCACATCCCATACACCTGGTCAATCGGCGCATCGAAGCTCCGATTGATGACGAAGATTTCCTTGCCGGTGGCCCCTTCCACCAGATACTCGGCCAGGCGGTCCCAGGTCGAATCGCCATTGGCCTTCTTGATGAACTTCTTGATCTCGT
>CAYNDM010000290.1:3737-4156 GCA_964395265.1 uncultured Bacteriovoracaceae bacterium | reverse complement strand
CAATACCTTCAGGTCGGGCATGATCGACTGAGTTTGCCCTAAATCTTGATTCTTCGCCACTCAAGGCGCCTTCAGGATCCACCGATCAGATTGTATGCACCTGCACCCGCATTATCTTTGGACCGATCTGTTTCGCCGCAAATCGGACCAAACGAGCGTTCCGGAAGTCTTGCGCGAGAACATCCTGTTTCGGACCCTGAGCGAACGGGAGCTGCGCTACCTCAGCACTCTGGTCTACGAGCGGGTCTACCAGCCCGACGAGCCGATCTTCCGTCAGAACGACCGGGGACTGGGGATGTACCTGATCGCGAAAGGACGGGTCGCGATCAGAAGCCAGACCAGCCAAGGAGAAGTCCTGGTCACCACGCTCTCTGAGTGGAGTTTTTTCGGAGAGCTCGCGCTGGTGGATCCCGAGAACC
>CAYNDM010000290.1:0-3727 GCA_964395265.1 uncultured Bacteriovoracaceae bacterium | reverse complement strand
CCCGAGTACCTGCGAACCGCTTCGTCGATCCGCCGCGAGCGCACGGTGCTGATCGGCTTTTTCAAGCCCGACCTGATGGAGATCCTCGAGCGCAAACCCGAGATGGGCGCGAAGATCATGTTCCAGCTGGCCACGGTGCTCGGCCGAAGACTGCTTGAGACGACCGAGAAAATCACCCTGCTCACGAAAGCGAGAGGACTCTCACAACTCCATGAAGATGCTGTCTGACCACCAGTTGAGGCGGGACGTTTTCAAGCTGACCTACGCCTTCGCGGCGATGCTCGGTACGGCCATGCTCTTCGTGATGACCCCAGCGCTTTCGACACCGACCATTTGCTCGGTCGTACTGACGATGCTCCTCTCGCCAGTGGTTGCGGCGCTTGAGCGCAAAGGCTACCACCGAAGCCTTTCGATTCTCCTGATCTTCCTGGGCATCGGGACCCTCACCGCCATCGGAGGCGTGGCCGCGGCCCGCTCAGGCACTCTGCAGTGGAGCTCCCTGAAAGAGAAGGGACCAGAATATCTTCAGGCGACCGTCAACAGGATGCGCACTTTGGAGGAAACCCTGAAGAGCAACTACACGATCCTGGAGTCCGTCCATCCCACAGAATCGGTCATGCGCTGGGCGGAAGACACCGGCAAGTGGTTCGTCGTCAACGGGCCCGGGCTCATGGGAGATCTCCTTGCGTCGCTCTTTCTCGTGCCGATCCTGACTTTCGTCTTGCTCAACGACGGGCGCTCCATCCGGAAAAGGATCTATCAACTGGTCCCCAATCGGTTCTTCGAGATTTTCTTCCTGGTCTCCAGCCAGATCACGGCTTCTCTCTCGGACTATATTCGGGCCAAGCTCGTGGAAGCGTTCTTAGTGGGCTTTCTCACCTTCGTCGGCTTGGCGCTGATCCAGGCGCCCTATGCGATCGTTTTGGGCATCGTAGCGGGCGTGACCAATATCGTTCCCTATCTCGGCCCGATCATCGGAGCCGTCCCCGGCCTGCTGATCGTCAGCCTGGATCCCTCGATGTCCAGCCTGATCCTTCCGGTCGCGCTGGTCTATCTGATCGTGAACGTGATCGACATGGTCGTGATCTTCCCGGTGGTCGTCGCGAAGCTGGTCAATCTCCACCCTCTGATCCTCATCGCGGTCGTCGCGCTCGGGCAACAGTATTACGGGCTGATCGGGATGCTGATCTCGATCCCGATCGCAACGGCGATCAAAGTGGTCATTCAGGTGACCCACCAAGCCGTATACGAGCAAAAAGGAATCCGAAGAGACCCCTTGGCCGCTCACGGCTCGGATTGAGCGATCCTCACATCGAGATTGATCATGCGATGGATCACGCCGAGCCCGGCAACGCTCAACTCCACAGCCGCCTTCCCCTCCAGCGCTTCCACCAGCTTCCAGGCATGCGGCGACTCCAAGGAGACGTTCGCAACCCACTCGTCCTTCTCGGGATGAGCCAGGAAGATGCGGCTCTCGCTCTCCCTCACTTTCCAAAAGAGCGTCCATTTATCGGGAAGATCCATGCGGAGCTCGGCCCCTTCCTGCGCGAAGGTCTCGCGTAGCAAAGAACTGAGCTGCTGATACCGCTCTGGGATCAGGCTCAACCGCAGCTCTTGGCTCCACTTCGGGTGCTCGCTGATCTCGGTACGGACTCCTTGCTGATCGGTCCAGTTCAGGTAGGCCATGCCCTCGACTTAGCATAGAGGAGGGGTGGATGACTATTGGCTCCTCCGCCGCCTGACCGCGTAGTCGATGCTGCGGCTGATCTCATGACGAGTCCGGGAGCGATGCGATGGGCCACGAAGCTTTTCGTTGGAACTCGCCGCTTCGCTGTTATACGCGATGTCACATGGGCGCAACTCGATCGGGGACTCAAGATTACTTCAGCCGCTTCAAGGTCTCTCCTCGAATCTTCGGAAGGACCGGCCTGCTCGTCTCTCCGATCGGCTTCGGAGGATACCGGATTCAAGAAGGGCAACCCGAACAAGAACAGGCGCTGGAGTTGGCGCTTGAATCCGGCTACAACCTGATCGACACAAGTTCCAATTACGCCGATGGAAGCTCAGAGCGCCTGATCGGCAAGACGCTGGAGAAGCTCCTCGCCAAAGGCAAGATCCAGCGAGAGCAGATCGTGATCGTCACCAAAGCCGGGTATCTCCAAGGCGAAAATCTTGGGCTCGCCCAAGAAAAGGAATCGCAGGGAGAGCCCTTTTCTGAAGTCGTGAAGATCTCCAAGGACCTCTGGCATTGCATCTCGCCCGAGTTCCTGGAGGACCAGATCACGCGTTCCCTGGAGCGATTGAAAACGGATCAGATCGACGTGCTCCTTCTGCACAATCCCGAATACTTCCTGAAGAAGGGCTCCGATCAGAAGGAGTACTACTCCCGGATCCGGAAAGCCTTTCTCCATCTGGAGACCGAGGCCAAAAAGAAGCGGATCCAGTTCTATGGGATTTCCTCGAACACCTTTGGCTTCCCTGAGACCAGCCCTGAATTCACCTCCCTGGGTCGTGTCCTGAGCATCGCTGATGAAATCGGCCCAGAAAATCACTTCGCGGCGATCCAGCTGCCGTTGAATCTTCTGGAACCAGGGGGTGCGCTCGAGGTGAACAACCAACGCAAGACCGTATTGGAGCTTGCCGAAGAGCGGGAAACCGCGGTTCTGGTGAATCGCCCTCTCAATGCGATCACCGGACATGAACTGATCCGGCTGGCGGATTTCACCTCGCACCCCGAGGAAGAGCTCGGGCGCGAACTGGGAGCCGCGTTCGAGGAAACGATGCGGCTGGAGGAAAACTGCCCGGATCCGCACGCGCTCCCCATGGACCGGATCGCCTGGGGACATATTCTTCATGAGCATTTTGAGGAACTCTCCGATCTGGAGAAGTGGAGGCGCGTCCTCACCTACCAAGCCATTCCGACTCTCCAGATGGCCGAGAAAAGCGCGCCGGAGTCGCCCGCGCTTCAGCGGTGGATCGTGGAACACCAGGCCGCATGCATTCGCCTGTTCCAGGCGTTCTCGGCGTTCGCCGAAAACAGGTCGGCTCAGCGCTCGCGCGAAATCGCCGGACAGCTCGACCGAATTTGCCCCGAACTGCGTACATCCCCCACTCTCTCCCGAAAAGTGCTTCGCCTCTACCAGTCCGTCCCTGGCGTGCGATGCGTGTTAGTGTGAATGCGCAAGCCTCAGTACGTGCGGGACGCACTGTCGTATGATCCTCCACTCGATCCCGCACGCGCTCTGCAGACACTGCGTGAATTCAGGAACGCTGGACTTGATGGCCAAAAGCATGGAAACTGAGTCTCTATGACCCAGACTCAATCCGTTTCGGCTCCGCTCCCGGGGACGCGATCCTATCGCTTCTACGATCTGGTCATGGCCTCGTTCGTCACCGTGCTGCTTTGCTCGAACCTCATCGGGGCCAGCAAAGTGGCGACGTTGGGAGGCTACACATTCGGAGCGGGGATCCTCTTTTTTCCGATCAGCTACGTGTTCGGGGACATTCTCACCGAGGTCTACGGGTACGCCCGCGCACGCAAGGTGGTCTGGGCAGGGTTCGGCGCGATGCTCTTCGCCTCGCTCATGAGCTGGGTCGTGGTGGGTCTGCCTCCAGCGGAGGGTTGGACTCAGCAGCACGAATACGAAACCGTTTTCGGGCAGACCCCGAGGATCGCGTTTTCGTCCCTGATCGCGTTTTTCGCCGGAGAGTTCTCCAACTCCTATAC
>CAYNDM010000289.1:0-4206 GCA_964395265.1 uncultured Bacteriovoracaceae bacterium | reverse complement strand
CTCTTCCCGCTTTCCTTACTCGTTCGGATACAATGATAACAACTTGCTCGACGAGTATGGCTGGTACTCTAGGAACTCGAACAACCGCACTCACGCGGTGGCTTCCAAGAAGCCCAATCCCTACGGGCTCTATGACGTTCACGGCAACGTGTGGGAGTGGGTCCAGGATATCTACGGCGAATATCCGATGACTCAAGCGACTGATCCTACGGGCGCCCGGTCGGGCGGGGCCCGGGTGGTCCGGGGCGGCAGCTGGTTCTTTACTGAGCGGTCCTCGCGCTCCGCCAGTCGCTACCGTGCCGGGCCTGAACAGCGCCGCGAGTTTTACGGTTTCCGCCTGGTGCGGACCAGGAAGTAAGGCTTCGCCTGTACGTAACTCTGCAAATTTGAAAAGAGGCGCGAGTCAGGTTGTTCCAGGAAATGCCGCCAAGTTCACTTGAAAAGCGGTTTGAAATCGTTCAAGCCACGGAGGCTGCGATCGCAGAAGCGCGTGGTCTTCCAATGGATCGGCTCCCCAGCTGTTCACGGTTGATGTTGGGTGAGCCTCGGGCCGCGCACCTCCGGCGCCGGAGGTTGAGCTTGCAAGCGGGTGAGAATCGGAACCAGCAGCGTTCCACCTTCGAGCGCGCGAGTTCGCACGACTTCGATCATTGGGTTCCAGTGGATCGGTTTTTTGGAATGGGACTTTTGGAAGTGGAGCCGATGACCGGACTCGAACCGGTGACCTACGCTTTACGAAAGCGTTGCTCTACCAACTGAGCTACATCGGCACCTAACAAAATAGCAATGGATTCCAACAGCTTATAACAACGAGCCAAGAGCAAGTCCATGGTGAACTGGTCTTGTGTTAACAGAATTTTACTACCGTAAAACTAAGCACTTACCAAGTAGTTCCTTCAGTTTTGGGAAAATTTCGAAGTAGGGAGAGCGGCTTTTTCGAGTGCAGTCTTTCGAAAATGAGATTCGATGTGCTCCCCAGGTTCCTCAAAAAGGCACTGGCCGGATTGCTCCGGCCAGTGCCCTTCGGTTGAGTAGGAGCTACGTGAGAGACTACTTCGTGCGCTTCGTCAGCACTCCGCCCTTGATCACTTCGATCGTTCCGTCGTCGAAATCGGAGTCGGGAGCCACGATCGTCTTGCCTTCGCGGACGATGCTGATGCGGCCGTCGCGCTCGGGATCGTAATTGATCGAGGCAGCGATTTCTTCTTCGCTCATTGTTGCGCGCTCAGGGCGAAGAAGGGGGAACTCGTCCTTAAGGCCCAGGTGGCGAACCATGGTGTCGCGCCGAGTGATCAGCTTCTCGACCAACAATTTGATCGCGGCCGAGCTCCAGCGAGGGCCGACCATGAAAGCGTCGATCATTTGCTGCTCGGTGAGTTGCGCGATCATGCGACCCGCCCAACGAGCATCGTCGTAGTTCATGGCATCAAACGCAGCGACAGGCTCGTAAGGCTGGTATTCGCTACGGATGGCGAACCTTCGCTTTTTCTTCTGAACCTCTTTTTCTTCTTCGCCCAGGGTGAACGCCCATGGAAACGAGTCGCGGTTCTGCTTCTTGAGCCTGCTTTGCTGGACCTCGTTTGCGTCAAGAACACCGCCGGTATCAGAAAGAACGTGAACCAGCTGCTTGATCCCGTTTTTCTCGACGACCTTGAGCCTCATATTGTCCCAGCGGACGTCGAACCAGCTCATCCATGCTGCGATGAGACCCAGGCCGCGAAGCTCGCGACGGTTGGGGTGATCGAGCGTGTCGAAGTCCCAGGGGCCCAGGCTCTTCTCGTTTTTGGGGTCGATTTGTAGGTTCACGCCGTCATAAACGAGAGTCGCGACCCGGCTTTCGAACTCGGTATTGTAGTTCGAAGGATCGGTTTCGGGTTTCTCGATATTCGGGTCTTTGAAGATCATCTTCTTGAGATCGGCGGACGAGATCCGGCTGCCGTCCGTGAGAATGGCACCTGCCAAGCCAGGATAGGCGAACGGGTCCTCGTATTGCTGGAACTTGATCTCATGCACTTTCACCAAGCCGAAAAGGGCCTTGATCTTGGTGGTGATGTCCTTGCGCATGTTCCATTCAGTGAGGATCCTGCGATCGTACTTGACCTTCACGCCGAAGGCGGGGTCGTTCGGAGAGACGTTGTAGCCGAGCGCATGAAGGACCCGAGAGCTGAAGACCTCGGTCTGGCGTTTTTCGACCTTGAGCTTGACCTTGAGCTTTCCGCATTTCATCTCGAAGCCGGGATGAGTGCCGTAGTTGGTCTTGGGAGCATCATAGACGCACTCGACGTCAGAGAAGCTCGGGATGGAGGACCGGCCATAACCCACGTACAGGTCCTGCGCTCCGATATTCTTCGGCTTCGTCCAAAAGGTCGATGCGATGGGATCCACCCGGCTCAGGTCCAAGTCCGAGGGCGTTGAGCCGTCGGGGATGTCGAGATTGAGTGCCGGATTTTCCTTGCTGCCATTGCCCACGCTCTCCGAGAGAGCTTTCTTCTTCATCTTGAGCGCTTTGCCGATACCAACGGATTTCGGCATCGGCCTTTCGGTGTTCTTCACGATCGACCGGGCGCTTTCGCGGATGTGGACCACGGCGTCCGCCTTGTCCTTCGGACTCGTGTCGGCCGAAAGCGCCACGACAGCGAGGTTGATGATCTCCTCGTATCCGCGCTTCATTTTTTTGCTGACCAGATCTTCTGGCTCCGAATATTCGCCACCTTCCGCCTTGACGCGCTCTGCTTCAGCTTCCTGCTCCTCGGATTTCTTGATTTGATCCGTGGAGTAGCGGATCAGAGCCTGAAGGCCATCCGGCTTCGCGTAGTTCAAGTCAAAGCGGTTTCCGAAGAGCTCCAGTCCGTAGTCTTGCGAGTAGACCTTGGGCTCGACCCGGATTCCGTCCAAAGTGGTGTTTGTGGTGGATTGCGCGTAGGCCGAAAGCGACAGGACCAACGTGGCGGCTGAGCCGACGCACGCCACCCTGAGCGCGTCCACAGCGATGCACAACCTGGATTGATTCGAAAGGGACTTCATAAGTACTTACCTCCGGCCGGAACAACGGCCAACAGCTCAACCGATTTCAACACGACAAACACCCGAACCCGGGCGATTGTTTATTAAATTAGTCAGGTAATGTCAATTCATTTGAGGCCGTGTTGAATGAGTCGTGTCTTAGTTTTCGACACCTGCTTAGCTTGCCCCGAAAGCCCGTGAAACCACCGGTAGTTAACTAATTGAAATTATTTAAAATAATATCGACTAATCGCGGCACCCGGCTTGCTTTACCAGGTTCTGGCGGCGCTGACCTGTTCCGGCAGGAACGAGGCGCGAGATTCGCGCTGAGTTGAAGCAAGACGTCGGCGAAACGAAAGAAGAGAGCAGAAGAGAGAGAGCCATGAAGCGTAGGAACCCGATGATTTTTGTAGTGTTGCTGGTAGCGTCCCTTCCTTTCGGAAGCGTTTTCGCGCAGGAAGCAGGAGACCCGAATTCGTCCCGGTCGAAATATCGAAAGCCCAACGCGTGGTTTAATCTCGATGTCGGGTTGAGCACTGTCGAAGATGATTCGGTCACTGGGCACGGCGGCGGCGCCAAAGCCTCGCTCGACGGCACTGTCGGAGTTAATGCCACGCTTCCACATCTCAATAGCGTGGCATTGATCGGGGAAGGCGAATTGGGGGCCAGTCCTCATGGCGCCGAATGGCGGGCCAAGGTGACAGGCTATCCTCTAACGGTCAATCTCAAGAACGATCGCTTCGTGCAGCTCGGCGCGACCGCCCAACGAGAAAAGGATCATCACTACGAGCTGAACGAGACGGGAGTGTCGTTCCGCACCGGTCGACTTGATCGTCTGGCAGGCGTATGGACACTTGAGACCCGGGCAGGAGAGATCGAGTTCTCCGACGAGCACAGGGAAAAAACGCTGAGCCTGGCTGTAGCCTATGTCCTGAACCTGGGTGGATTGGGGCAACTTCAAGCCAATCTGGAGCGAACCGGCATTCGCGCCGACGAAGGAAATTATTTCGGTGAAGGATCAGGACAGGTTCTTAATGGGCAAGTCTTGTATTCTTTTCCTTTAAACAAGGTCGCTTCGAATGCCGTAAAGAAATTGGGCTTGCCTGAGGCCACCAACGGCATAGTGGGATTCGAGTCCACGTCTATTTCTTCTTATAAGGGTCGGCCCGGGTACAAGGACTACTTCGCTCCGAAGATCGGGAT
>CAYNDM010000288.1:0-4218 GCA_964395265.1 uncultured Bacteriovoracaceae bacterium | reverse complement strand
GTGCTAGGAGTGATCGGCATCTTTCTGCCGCTCCTGCCGACGACGCCTTTTCTCCTGCTGTCGGCATACTGTTTCTCCCGGAGCTCCGAGCGCCTTCACCGGTGGCTCTTGTCCCAGCCCTATATCGGGCCCACGATCCTCGATTGGCAGAACCACGGAGTAGTCAATCCTTTCGCCAAATTGCTTTGCACGGTTTTCCTGGTAGTGGGGCTTGGATACCCGATTCTATTTGTCCAAGTGCCTTCCGCCGTCAAAGTCGGACTCGGGGCCTTGGGAGTCAGCGTCTTGAGCTTTGTCCTGACCCGACCCAATCGGCGCAGCTAGACTTCGGGACTTCACGGGATTACGATGGTTTTCATGCTACGCGATACGGGACTCCTATTAATGAGACTAGGCTTTGGCGGATTGATGCTTCTCTTTCATGGCGCGCCTAAGCTTCTGGGTTTCAGCGAGAACGTGCTGATCTTCCCGGACCCTCTTGGGGTCGGTTCTCAGTTCAGCCTGATCCTGGCGATCTTCGCCGAGGTTTTTTGCGCGGCGGCCGTGGTGCTGGGCCTGCTCTTCCGGTTCGCCCTTGTTCCGCTGATCGTCACCATGGGCGTGGCGTTCATCCTCGTCCACGGAGCCGATCCTTTCGTGAAAAAGGAGTTGTCAGCCGTATACCTGACCGCTTTCACTTCGATGCTTTTTCTCGGGCCGGGCACGCTTTCGTTGGATTCCGTATTCCGTAGCCGCCGTCGCTGATCCATCTCCGCTCAAGAGACCTTGCGCAGGTCCTTCTCTTTCTCCTTGTCCTTGGACGGGGAGGGAAGGCTTCTCAGTTTTGCTTTTCGCTTTTGGGCCCTGTTGAATCCGTACCCGACCACTAGCAATGTCAACCCGAAGGCCGCCAAGAGCAGGATCCAGAAGCCGATCGCACTATTCGCAACCATTACTCTGTCCCAGATGGGAATCATGTCCATCGTGCATCCAACGGAGCAATAAGCGTGCGAAAGCGAATGGCCGATCGCTGTCGATCGGTCGGGATCTTCTGAATTTCCGGGAGTTCTCCTCCATGGGTCGTGGGGTAGGGGCCGATCCACGGGTAAGGCTCGATCCACGAATAGGGGCCATCCACGTCGGGATCAATGACTGGCCGGCCTTCCGCTCAGCTGGTCCATTTCATCCGCAGAAAGGAAAAAAGGCATACCCTCTCGTCCGACCTGATACGAGCGCAGTCCAAGGCTTTGGGCCGTATGGACCTCGGCAGGGTCCTCGCCCTGGAAAAATAGTGCGCATTCTCTCGGCTCATTCAACATGAGCGCGCGCATGAAAAGCGCGGGATTGGGTTTTCGCTCCTCGATCGTCATCGGAAAAATCACCGCCTCTGGCTCGAAGATCGACCAGTCGAAGGGAGGTTCGTCGATCGCCCAGTCCTGATCGATCATCGCTCGCATCAAGGACGCTTTTTCCTGCTGAGTCCGGCCTTCATCGACCGGCCAGTTGATCAGCAGTCCCAGACGGTAACCTCGACGAGCAAGCTCATGGAGGTAGGCGTGCGCCCCGGGCGTATGGGTCATGTTCTGGAAACTGTCGTTTTTGGTGTCGACGAGAGTCGCGCCAAGGTCAAAAAACGCCCAAGGGTGCTGGCAGCTCAGAGAGGCGGCCCAGGCCAGGGACGTCTCCCAAAGAAGAGCGGAAAGCAGAGAAAGACAGGCCAGGAGGGCGGTTTTTTTCATGATGACGCATCATATAATGTATTGGAAATCTTGGCAAGTTCGCTGATCAATTCGTGTCAGCGCGAATCATTTTTCCTGGATCTGTATTTTCGATTTTCACTTCTCAAGCAGAAGCTTGGCCAGAAGGAGCAGGGCCACTATGGCCAGGATCGGGCGCACGGCCCGTGCGGCGTTTTTCGTCGCATGAGTGGCTCCGAAGTAGGCGCCAGTGACGACGCCTGCTGCCACGGTCAATCCCACGATCCAGTTCACGTATCCGTTGGCCCAATATCCCCCCAAGGAAGCGAGAGCCGAACCCAGGTTGGCGAACTTCGCGGCCGCAAGCGAGGCGAGGATCGGGAGTCTTGCGACGAAGAGCAGGCTCAGGAACATGAAGGCGCCGCCCCCTGGACCCCAAGCTCCGTCGTAAATCCCGCAGAGAAGGCCCGAACCCAAGATCGGCCAATCGATGAAATTTCTCCATCCTTCCGCCTGAGGGCGCGAGTGCGAGAGCTCGCGGGCGACCCAGATCTCCTTGCGCCAGACGATCCAGAGGATCACCGGACACGTGATTGCCAGAAGCCAGTAGAAAACGTCCTGAGGAAGAAGAGGGGAGATCTGGCTTCCGCCTAGAGAGCCCAGGCTCACCCAAAGCGCGAATGAGAAGCTTCTTCCCCATTGAACGTGACCTGCCCGGAGATAGACCAGGAGGGCGACGAATGCAGCGGTCGCTCCGGCGATTTTATTGGTTCCGATGGGTAAAGCCCCTGGCCCGAGGATCAGGACGAGCATGGGAAGATTGATCAGGCCGCCGCCGCCAGCGATCGAGTCGATGAATCCGGCCAAAACGCCGGCCAATACTAAGAGGATCCAGGTCCAGGGAGCGTCCAATCCCACGAGAGAGACCACCTTACTGCGAATTGGGGCGCGACGAAAGCCGAAGCCGCTGCTCTCGAAGGGATAGAAAAACTGAGGGTGAGCAGGAAAACTGACCTTATGCGTTAGGATCATCTTGAGGATCGGCGTGTTTCAGCTTAGGTTTGGCTGACTATGAGCCGACTGAGTTTTCGACTTGAGGCCAAGGCAAGCGGCTCCCGCGCGCGAGCGGCCACTTTCACGACCTTGCATAGCACGGTCAAAACCCCGGTTTTCATGCCGGTGGGGACCAAGGCCGCGGTTCGAGCGCATGATTTCGGTATCCTCGAGGAAGCGGGATCCCAAGTCTTGCTCGCCAACACCTACCATTTGCTGCTGCGACCGGGCCCCGAGGTTTTCGATCATTTCGGAGGCATTCACAAGTTCACCAGCTGGAACAGGTCGGTCCTGACGGACTCTGGAGGTTACCAGATCTTCTGCCTTCCTCATTCGCGGAAGATTTCGGAGGAAGGGGCGACCTTCGTCAGCTACGTTGACAAGAAGACGATTCTTCTCAGCCCGGAAAAGAGCATCGCCATGCAGAAAGTCATCGGCAGCGACATCATGATGGTGCTCGACCAGTGCGTTTCCTCCACCGCGGGCAGGGAGGAAGCGGCCGCGGCCATGGAGCTGACACATCGATGGGCGAAACGCAGCCTGGCGGCGCGAGGCGATTCGTCCCAGGCGATGTTCGGCATCATCCAAGGTGCTTGCTACGAGGATCTCAGGCGCCGGAGCGCGGACTTCCTGACCCAGCTCCCGTTCGATGGCTTCGCCATCGGCGGGCTCGCGGTGGGTGAGAGCAGGAGCGAGCGGGAGGATTTTACCGAGCTCTCCGCGGCGCTCTTGCCGGAGAACTTGCCTCGTTACCTCATGGGGGTAGGAACGCCCATCGATCTGCTCGAAGCCGTGCATCGTGGCGTCGACATGTTCGACTGCATCCTGCCTACCGCACTGGCCGAGCAGGGAGTGGCGTTCACCTCGAAGGGGCGAGTCGATCTCAGGAGGGGAGTCTATCGCTTGGCCAAAGAGCCCTTGGATCCGGCTTGCCCATGCCCGACTTGCGCGAAACATTCGCGAGGGTATCTCAGGCATCTGACGAAGGCGCGGGAGTATCTGGGAACGCAGCTGATCGGGACGCATAATCTGTACTTCTACCACCGCCTGATGGCCGAGATGCGCTCCCATATCCTGGCTGACACTTTCGCCGAGTATTATCGCTCCAAGCGAGAGCAGCTCGTGGCGAGCGATGAGGATAATCCCAAGACCCAGCCCAAGCGAAAGCACAAGAAGGTGACCAAGCCCCTGACGCTGGGAAACTACGAGGTTCATACCTCGGCCCAGGGCTTCAGCAGCATTCGCCAGATCTCCTCGGGCGAGATCATGCATTCAGTGAGCGCGCCCGAGGTCGAGGCCATGAAACTCTACGTCGAACAGAGCCGGTTGGCGGAGCGCCTTTTGGAAGGGGACTCGGAGCTGGTCATTTGGGACGTGGGGCTTGGGGCGGCGACCAATGCGATGGCCGCGGTCCGGTGTTACGAGGAGCGAGCGGGTCAGGTCGGCTCAGATCGCGTCCGTCCTCTTCAGATCGTCAGCTTCGAGAACG
>CAYNDM010000287.1:3776-4219 GCA_964395265.1 uncultured Bacteriovoracaceae bacterium | reverse complement strand
CGCGATCCCCAGGTCCCGCATCAGCCCGACGCTCCGCGCGCGCCCGAGCCGTCGCTCGAAGCCGAGATACCTCACCAGCCCGAGTCTCCGCGCGCGTCTGCGCGATCACGCCAACCCGGGCCTTCGCGCCAACTCGAGACAGACCCGACTCGGGGCTTGAACCCGGAGCTCGTTCGGTACGCGTCGCGATTCTATGAAGAAACGGACAGCCAGGTGACGGTCCGAGGCCTGCTCAAGAACCCGCAAGCCCTGATAGAGTCCGTGGACCCTCCGGTGTTATACGCTGACCATGGGTTGAACCACATGAAAGACGTGGTTCGCAATTCACGCGTGCTCGTGGATCGGCTCAACGGAGTCCTGTATTCGACGAGAGACGCGACCAGGCTCGATTTCATGCGCGAGTACGCCGGATCTGTGGCGCTCTTGCACGATATCGGCATGAA
>CAYNDM010000287.1:0-3766 GCA_964395265.1 uncultured Bacteriovoracaceae bacterium | reverse complement strand
GGGGAGGCTGATGCATCCTCAGTTCGCGAGCAAAGTGGTGATGTCGCCCGAGTTCGATTCGATCATCGCCTCGTTAACACGCGAACAGTCCGGCGCCGTTTCCTCGCACATCGTCGCCCGACTCAGGCAGCTTGAGGCGAAGGGCAAGCTGTCGATGCCTCTCGAAGTTGTTTTGAGGGAGCTCTTGTCGCTTTCGCTCGCGCACAGCAAGAGCTCGATCCCTGGGGTCTGGCTGGATCGGCCCGAGGTGCTCCGCAGGGTCATGATCGAGACGATGAGCTTCGATCTTGGTTATCTGGAGAAACTCCAAAAGCTCCGCAAAGCGGAGGGCAAGTTCAAGCAGGATGGCGCCAGCCGTGCGACACTGGCCGCGCGAAGCGAGGCGAGGCGGGAGCTCAAGGCGTATGCGAAGGAAAATGGAGACGCCGTGCGTTCACCGAAGTCGGATCACTACGAGGATCTGGGAAGGAATGCCTACTCCTGGCTGGTGTCGAAAGATCCCGAAGTCCAAGAGCTCGTGCAGGATGTCACCGAGAGCCTGCGCGTGTTGCGCGCCGGAGATGCCCTACGAATTCGCGGAGCGGACTTCAAGGCCTCGGGGGGACATCCGATCTTCCTGGATCATAGAGCCGGGCGCGCGGTGATCCAGTTCGAGGACACCGAAAACGGAAGAAGATTCCTGATTCGAAAGGATGGCGGCCCGAGCTTGAGTGAGGCCAATGTCCTCGAGACGGTCGTCGATCCCGCTCAAGGGGATCTAAGGATCAAGCTCTTTCGTGGTGTCATTGGTGGGCCGGGTAACGAGCCTAGGGTCGCTGACGCGATGGCCGAGCTGATTCTGGATATCGAGCAAGATTACTTTGCGAGTTTCGCCCGGAGCGGGCCGATTCAAGGTTACAAGCGGGGACAGGATCTCAATCTTATTCTGGAAGTTCCGAGCGACAATGCGGCCATAGGCGAGCTCATCCGCCAGAGGCTGGAATCTTCGCCCGGCTTGAAGGGGCGCGTGCGCTTGGTTCCCTCCAAGCCGATGAGCCGACGCGAGAAAGGGCTGGCAAGACGGGCCGCCAGAAGAGACGAGATTCGATTCAGGAACGGAGAAAACGCGAAAAACCTCTCAAGAAGGCATGGTCGGGAGATTTTGGGCAGGATCGAGGCGGCAGGGCTGCGGTTGCCGGAAGGATCGGATCCTGATCGCCTCTTGCAGGGGGGCTCGGTTGATCGAGCTCAAGCCCGGCGAGGCGCTTTTTTCGAGGAACGATCCGTCCGCGCATGTTTACTTCGCGTTCGGCGAAGGGCTTGTTTCGTATCCGGGCGGGACCTATAGCCCGGTGAACGTCCCCGCTTGGAGCGCTGTTGGCGCGGTGGGAGTCATTCGCGGAGGTTCTCGCGTCGCGACGGTAGTCAATCGATCGGAGCGGCCCCTCAAGGTCCTGATGGTGAAGGACGACGTGTTCATGGATCGTTGGTACCAACCTCTGACTCTGGATGAGTTCGCTCGGAAGATCGGGAACTAGGCTCGCCGCCTCAGATGAAGATCCCGAGAGCCTGGGCGAACTGGACCCATTTGTGATTCGGCTCGATCAAGCGCGCGGGGCCCATGAGGTCGGTGATGGGAGCGCGTTGCACTCGGCCTTGCCGGTAAACCGCCGCTTGGCCCCATTGTTCTTCCTGGACCATCCGCGCCACTTCCACACCCATCGCCAGCGTGAGAAAACGATCGGTGGTCGTGGGGTGCTTGGCGCGTTGAAGATGGCCGAGCACCACATGCCGCGCTTCCCATCCCGTCTCGTGGTCAATCCATCGCGACAGGGCCTGGGCGATTCCGCCGTAGCGTTCCGCCTGAGGGCTCCCCGGCACCGTGAAGGCGACTTTGGGATCCTCTCCCTCAGCGCGCGCGCCCTCGGAAACAACGATCAGCAGGCCGCGCTTGCCCTGTGCTTGCGCCTGTCTGATGAAATCCAGGAGACGGGCCCGGTTGAAGGGGCGCTCGGGAATGAGGATCACCTCGGCATAGGAGGCAAGCCCGCCTCCCAGCGCGATCCAGCCCGCAGTACGGCCCATGGCCTCGACCACGATGACGCGACGGTGGGCGTTCGCGGTGGCGCGAAGGGCGTCCACGGCTTCGGCGACCACGGAGCAGGCCGTGTCGTAGCCGAAGGTGATGTCGGTGCCGGAAAGGTCGTTATCGATCGTTTTGGGAACGCCGATGATGGGGATTTCCTTCTCGAATCTCTTGAGGCCCGCGAAGGTGCCGTCTCCTCCCGCGACCACGAGGCCCCGCACGTTCATTTCCCTGAAGCGCCGGAGGAACTCATCCTCGCGCCCTTCGGTGCCCATCCGGTTGGAAGTGCCCAGGAAGGTACCCGCTTGGCAATGGATTCCGTCGATCTCATTCATCGTGATCGAGCGGAAGTCGCTATTGAAGATTCCTTCGAAGCCATCTTGAACGCCGATCACCTCGTAACCCGCATTGAGCAAGGCTCGACTCGCGGCTTCGATGACTCCGTTCAGGCCCGGGGCATCTCCCCCTCCTGTCATGATTCCGATTCGCTTCATGATTGGGCGCTCCTTCATGATATCTGGGACGACATGAGTTGCCACGCGGAACGGGCATCATAGCCTCGCGGACAAACGCGCATTTTTCCTGCGCAGTGCGCGAACCCTGCCCGCGCGAATCCGCGCGAGACCAACCATTCCCAGATACCATGGGCTCCCTGAAATGAAAAAGGCCGGATCCGAGGACCCGGCCTTTCTACACTTTAGGATTTTCGCTGCGCTTACTCGGCTTCGGCCACGTAAGACGCGCCCATGATCGGCGTCGCCGGAGCAGGCGATGCCGATTTGCCCAGGTATTCGTCCAAGCCGAAGTCGTCCACCTGGATCGCGTTCCAGCGGGCTTTTTCGGCTCGCTCGATCACCTCGAACTCCGTTTGGGTGATGACGCCTTTGGCGACCGCATCCCGATAGAGCTCGGCGGGAGGCTTCTTCTCGAGCTGCCGTTTTTTCACGGCCCTGCGAACCTTGGCGAAAGTGGCTTCGCCCTGAACGGTGAGCTTGAATGCGTCATCGAGCTCACGCATGCGATCGGTGGGGTTCGATGGCATGTAGATGCCTTGCGTGAAGCGATCACGCTGCGGGCTGTCCATCTGCATCAGCTCGGCGACCTTCATATCGATGGTATCGCGAGGACCGCCGCCGATGGGATTGAGCGCTGACCACCAGCGGATCGGGCCGCGGAAAAGCCAGCCCAGAAACGGCACTTCCATGTTCGCGTACAAACCGTCGAAGGCTTTCTGGATCTCTCCGAACGCGGTCTGGAGCGACCAGTGGAGGAACGGCTCGTCCTCCTTACGACGCCCCTCGGCCTCGAATCGGCGTAGCGTTGCCGTCGCGATGTACATCCAGCCCAGGATATCGGCGAATCGGCCGGTGATTTTTTCGCGGATCTTGAGCTTGCCGCCGAGCGCTCCCATGGCGATATCGGCCAGGAGAGCGAAGGACGCCGACGACCAGGCGAGCCTTCGGTAGTACTTGCCCGTCACGCCGCCTTTGGGCGGAATGACGAGATAGCCGCGGGTCAGGCTGAGCAGCACGGAACGGAAGGCGTTTCGGATCACGTGGCCGACGTGAGACCAGAACGCCACGTCGAATTCCTTCGTGTTCTTCGCTTCGACCGCATCCACTTCGCGATAAGCGTAGGGATGGGCTCGGAGCGCGCCTTGACCGAAGATGATCAGGGTTCGTGTCATGATGATCGCGCCTT
>CAYNDM010000286.1:1454-4231 GCA_964395265.1 uncultured Bacteriovoracaceae bacterium | reverse complement strand
GCACCATAGTGTTCTCGCCAAACCGCAGGACCACGGCACCATAGTGTTCTCGCCAAACCGCAGGACCACGGCACCGCAGTGCTTTCGCCAAACCGCACGCCTCAAGCGGGAGCCGGGAAGCGACAGACGAACTCCGCTCCTTTGCCGAGTTCGCTCTTGACGTAAACACTCCCTCCATGGAGCTGCATGATGTGCTTGACGATCGCGAGCCCAAGCCCCGTGCCGCCCATATCCCGCGAGCGTCCTTGGTCTATTCGGTAAAAGCGCTCAAAAAGCCGGGAGTGGTGCTCCGAAGGAATGCCGGGCCCGTTATCGATGACATGGAGGCAGACCGCTCCTTCGCCCTCCTCCCATCTCACCTGGATCTTACCGCCTTCGGGAGTGTACTTGATGGCGTTCTCCAGCAGATTCGTGAGGACCTGTTCGATTTTTCCCGCCTCGCCCCAGACCTCGCCCGCGCTGAAGCTGGTATCGACCACATGGGCCTTCAGGCTCCGGCGGCTCTCGAGCTGGGCCACGACCCGCTCGGTGAGTTCCCGCGTGTCCACCGGCTCCTTCTCGAATGGCTTACCGGACCCTTGGCTCGACTCGAGCGAGGAGAGCTCGAGCAGATCCTTGATCAGGGCCTGAAGCCGATCGACGTTGCGGCTGATGACTTCCAAAAACTTCTCGGCACTCCCGTAGTTCTTCTGCGCGAGATCGGAGCGGAGCGTATCGGTGTATCCTTTGATCGCGGTCAAAGGGGTTCGGAGCTCATGGGAGACGTTCGCCACGAACTCGATCCGGATCTTCTCGGCCGTCTTGAGCGCCGTCACGTCATGAAAAATACCCACAGCGCCGTAAACCGCCCCTCCTTCCTTGCGAAGGGGCGCGACTGAAAGCGAGAAGAACCTGGGCGCATGAGAGGTGCGAACATGAAGCATTGAAGAGGCCTCGCCGCTCCTGCCTTGCCTGAGCGCCGCATCGAAAGCCTCGAGCACCTCGGGATCGCGAAAGACCTCGCCCAGTTTCGGCCTTCGCGAGCTGAAGTCCTTGTCGCCGAAAAGCAGCACGAACCTGGAGTTGAAGAACAGCGGATTGCCCTCGAGATCGACGGCGAGGATCGCGTCGGAAAGCGCGCTCATCAGGATCGCCAACTCTTCACGCTCGCGTTCAAGCGCCTCGGTCTTCTTCTGGAGATCCTCTTGCGCCTGATAGAGGGCATCCTCGAGATCGGCCTCGTTCTCGGGCCTGATCCTCGAACGAATCAGCAGAAACGAGACCGCGGCGCCGCTCAGGATCACCAGCAGATCGCTCCAGAACGAGAAACCCGCGAAGTAGAGCAGCACCGAGATCAGGAGGACTTGCCAGAGGAAGATCTTAGCCGCGCGGATCATTCAGCCCATCACCTGATGCGATACCCGACGCCCCGGACGGTTTCGATCACTTCACCGCAACGGCCTAGCTTCTTGCGGAGACCGAAGACATGCGTGTCGATCGCGCGATCCACCACGGCGACTCCCGCTCCCTGGACCAGGTCGATCAGCATCTGGCGCGTGAGTACCCTGCCCTGGTCCTTCAAGAGGGCCGTCAGGAGCTTGAACTCGGATGGGGTCAAGGATACCGGCGTCCCGTCGCAGCTCACCTCGTGAGCCTTGAGATCCAGGCGGATCCCGCCGACTTCGATCAAATCCGCTTCGGCCGGGGCCGCTGCATAAGCCGCGCGCCTGAGCTGGGCACGAACTCGGGCCAAAAGCACGGGAACCTCGAAGGGCTTGGTGACGTAATCATCGGCGCCCGCCTCAAGACCCAGGACCACGTCCGCCGCCTCCATCCTGGCGGTCACCATCAGGATGGGCGAAGTCGCGGTGGCGGACCTGGCGCGAAGCGCGCGCGTGATCTCGAGCCCGCTCACCCCGGGCACCATCCAATCGAGGATATAGAGATCGTAGGACCTTTCCTGGATTTTTCTCAGAGCCGCATCGCCGTCGGAGACTTCGTCGACGTCGAAACCCTCGCGCGACAGGTGGAGGCTGATCAGATCGCGAATGTCCTGCTCGTCCTCAAGAACCAGGATCTGGGCTCTGGCCATCATCTCCCCATTTTTCCGCCGTGCCGGATATCCTCTCCCGAAACCGCGAAGATCACGTCCTCCGCGATATTGGTGGCGTGATCGCCGAGCCGCTCGAGGTTCCGGGCGATCAGGATCAGGTTGATCGCCTGGCTGATGACCGCGGGATCCTTCTGCATCAGCGCAATGAGATCCTCGAAGATCCGGTCCTTGAGGGCATCGATCGTGTCGTCGATATCGAGCACGTCTTGAGCAAGCTTGGGATCCTGCTGCACGAACGCGTCGAGCGCCTTCCGGACCATCACTCGCACCTCCTGGGCCATCTTCGGAAGGTCTTCAAGCGGCTTGATCGGAGAGGATTCGAGGTAATGCTTGCCGTTTTGCGAGATGTTCACGGCCTGATCGCCCATACGCTCCAGCTCCGTGTTGATCTTGATGATCGCGACAATGAGCCTGAGATCCGCCGCGAGCGGGGACTGTCGAGCGAGAAGATTGAGGCAAGCCTCGTCGACCTGGATATGCGATTTATTGATCTTGTCCTCAAGGTTGTAGACCTTGTCGAAGCGCTCTGGCTGGCGCCGGATCAACGCCTGGGTCGACTCCTCGATCGCGCGCTCGACGTAACCGCCCATCTCAAGGATCTGCGTGTTGAGCTTCTTCAGTTCCTAATCAAAGTTCCTGTGCTTCCTATCCGGACCTCATTCACCCGAAGCGACCGGTGATGTAC
>CAYNDM010000286.1:1197-1444 GCA_964395265.1 uncultured Bacteriovoracaceae bacterium | reverse complement strand
TCTCGTCGCACTCAATCAGCTCGCCCAGCAGGAAGAACGCCGTCCGATCGGAGATCCTGGCCGCCTGCTGCATATTGTGCGTCACTATAATGACTGTAACCTCTTTTTTGAGTTCGAGCACCAGTTCTTCGATCTTGGCCGTCGAGATGGGGTCCAAGGCGCTCGTGGGCTCGTCCATCAGAAGGACGGGGGGGCTCCCGGCCAGGGCGCGCGCGAACGCCGGGTCCTCGATGACCACCGCGCTTTC
>CAYNDM010000286.1:0-1187 GCA_964395265.1 uncultured Bacteriovoracaceae bacterium | reverse complement strand
CACGGCCAGGGCGCGCGCGAGGCAAAGCCGCTGCTGCTGCCCTCCTGACAAGCTGGTACCGGGCGCGCGAAGCTTGTCTTTGACCTCTTCCCAGAGAGCGGCGCTTCTCAGGGAGCGTTCCACCACTTCCTGGAGAATGGACCGCTTGGTGATGCCGGCGAGCTTGAGGCCGGCCACGACATTGTCGAAGACGCTCATCGATGGAAACGGGTTCGGCTTCTGAAAGACCATGCCGATCTTTCGGCGGACCTGGACGGGATCGGTGCCGGGCGCGTAGATATCCTGGCCGTTCAGGAGAACCTGCCCTTCCACGCGAGCGCCAGGCACCTCTTCGTGAAGCCGGTTCAAGCACCGGATGAAGGTCGATTTACCGCATCCTGAAGGCCCGATCAGCGCGGTCACGGTATGCGCCGAGCACTGCAGCTCGATCCCTTTCACGGCATGGACCTTGTCGAAATAGGCGTTCAGGCCACGGACTTCCAGAATGGGCTTGGTTTCCATCTAATCTCCTCTGCCCGACGACCGGCGGCGCAAAAGCATCCGGGTGAGCAGGTTCATCGTCAGCACGAACATCACCAGGATCAACGCCGCGGCCCAGGCTTGGCGGTGCCAGTCTTCAAACGGGCTGATCGCGTAGGTATAAATCTGCACCGGAAGCGAAGCAATGGGCTCATCCAATGCCGTCGACCAGAACCGGTTGTTCAAAGCGGTGAAGAGCAATGGCGCGGTCTCTCCCGCCGCTCTCGCCACGGCCAGCATCACCCCGGTTACGATCCCACCCATGCTCCCACGCAGCACCACCCGCAAAATGACTTTCCACCGGGGAATGCCCAGTCCCAGCCCGGCTTCGCGGATGTGGACCGGAACCAGCTTCAAAAGCTCCTCGGTGGTCCTCGCCACGACGGGAATCATGATGATCGCCAGCGCCACTCCCCCGGCAATCGCCGAGAAACCACCTAAAGGAGCCACCAACAACGCATATACGAAAATCCCGATGATGATGGAAGGGATGCTGGCCAGCAAATCGACAACGAATCGAAGCAGGTTCGCCAGCTTTCCATTGCCGTATTCGGAGAGGTAGACTCCCGTCGCGATTCCCCAGGGGATGCCGACGGCCGAAGCCAGGATGATCAGGATCAACGAGCCGATCATCGCCGCCTACACCGAGTTGCATCGGCTGGGCTTCG
>CAYNDM010000285.1:0-4241 GCA_964395265.1 uncultured Bacteriovoracaceae bacterium | reverse complement strand
CTCCGGTTTCATCAACCGTCCCGCAAGAGCGCCGAGCAGCGTGATGCCGCCAAAGCCCCGCGTCGAATCAGGCCTGAACTATGCATTTCCACAGGGGAGAAAGGGCCACCTATTATGAAAAAATTGATTGCATTGATGGGAGCCATCGCCGTTGTCGGGGCTGCTCCGCTTGCCGAGGCCGGCAGCCTGCAGAAGAGCGGCAGCATCTCGGTGAAGGATATGAATGAAAGCCAATACCTCAATGCCGCGAAAATCGACATGAAAGCGGCCATCGATGCGGCCTTGGAGCGGCAAAAGGGAAAGGTGAAATCGGCCGAGCTCGATGACGAGGAAGGATTTCTGATCTACGAAGTGACCGTGGTGACTCCGGAGGGAGAAAAGTTCGACGTCTTCGTGGATGCAGGGAATAAGTCCATCCTGGGCGTCCAGAAGGACAGCGACATCATCGGCTGAAGGTCACGTCAGAGAGCCATCCCGAGGAACAGAACAGGCATCATCGACAACTGAGATCGACGATTCGCGTGTTTTGGTTGATCGCCAGCTTCTTGATCGGCTTGCCTTCTCCGCATCGGTAGGCAATCGTCAGAGGGTTCCGCCCTGCCTTCTCAGTCTCCGCCGCGACCGGACAAGTTAACAATCTGACCTGTTTCTCGGCCGGGGCGTCCACATAGGTACGATAGATCTGAGGATCGACCCCGCATTGATACTGGATCTCGAAATCCTCGACCAGGCCTGGGGCAGGGTCGCCCAAGCGGCGCTCGGCAACCTGATATTCGCAGGAACTCTTGCCATCGCAGAAAATTTTCGCCTGAGCGGTAACGTTGCCGCGTTTGACTGTGGGCTGATTCAACCCGTAGGTCGCCTCGAGCACGGTCAGGCGATTTTCATGGGTGGCCAGCGTCGGACCCAGGTCAACGCTGCAAGAGGTCTGAAGATCGCATCTTTCGTGAAGCTGACGCCCGATGGCGGGAGTGCCTTTGGCCCCCCGTGAGTCGACGACTTCGATGATCTCGATGACGTTTGTTGGAAAGGTAGCCTGAACTCCGGCATCTTTCAGAGCGCGGAGCTGTTCCGACTTGCTCAGAGCGAAGTAGTTGCCTGGAAGTTTTGAGTCAAAGTGCCGGCTGGCAACGACTTGATGGACTTGATGGCGGGCTTCGTTTTTCTCGTGGGTATGGATCCTGCCAGTCGATGAGTTGAAACTGCGGTCCATCTGGTCGTAACGGCTTTGCAATGTCCTTGAAGACCAATCGGTTCGAGGATCATGTAATTCCATAAAGTATGAGTTCTTGGAAATATCTACGAAGTATTTTCTCCTATCCGGGAAGTGGCGATAGGAGTCGTAGCTCTGAATCGGGTTGCTTCGATTGGCCTCCAGGACCGCCATCTCCTTTTCTGCTTCCATGCGGGAACCTAAGGTTCGAGCGCTCCAGGACTCGACCACATCTGGCGAACACAGGATATAGTCCGTAGCCGCAATCCAATCGAGATAGGCGACGAAGACCGTGGAGGATCTTTCTTCAGACGAGTAGCTATCGCAATGCCGTTGGTCGGAAGAAATATACCGAAAGCGAACTCCAGCCTTGAGCTTGATTCGAATCTGGACGTCCCCATATCCGAAAGTAGCGAGCGGAGTTCGAAACGTATAGAGATAACCTTTAGGGAGGGGGGAGCGAGTGAACGCGTTCCAATCGATCTCATCGTCAGGCTGCCAGCTATAAAGAACGTCGGGCGCGCACTCGGGCCTGAATTCGACTGAACCACCCTTGAAGTAGAAAGGCATGGTGGATTCGACGTGCGAATGCCAGCAGGTCGTGACGTAAGAAGTCTCCTGGGCCTTCGCGCTCGTGGAAGCCAGCACGGCCAGGGCAACTAATAGGATTTTCACGTGACTTACCATACGCTTCGAATTCATGGGCATCTCAGGTTGAGTTTCTTGCCTTCAGCTGGCGAAGCTTCGTAAATCCGGTGAAGCTTTTCTCCCGTGGAAGCGCACGTCCAGATGATCTCGAAGTCTTCGTCGGATCCCGGGGCCGGATCTCCCAGGAACCGGGTCGAGACCATGTACTCAACGGACTCCTTCCCGTTGCAGTAAGCCGCCGCCTGAGCCAATACATTGTCCTTCGGGGGGACTTGGATGTTTCCCCCGAAGGTGGCCTCTTTGACTCGGATGGATTCGCCGCTCGGGCACGACAGGGTGTATATCGAGCCTTCGGCGTCGGCCTCGATCACATGCTTTCGGATTTGATCAGGGCTGCCGCTGCAGACCCAGGAGATGGAGAAGCCCTTCTTGAATCCCGGAGCCGGATCGCCGAGATGCTTGGAGCTGACCTTGTATTCGCACGAGGTCTTTCCGTTACAGAAACCTGAAGCTGCGGCAGTCGCGTTTCCGGTCGGGAGACCTTTGAAATTCCCTCCGAACGTCGCTGAGACGACTCGAATCCCGATGGGCGCATCCTCGACCGCATTGGGGAAATATCGGGTCGCGCCGCCAGGCAAGGGTATGCCATTCACCTCGTTCTGCAGGGATACAGGCAAAGAACGCGTCGATCTTCGCTGATACCACTTGAAAAGCGCGTCCAAAGAGCCGCATTCTCCCGTTCTCGGGCACACTGCAATAGCACCGATCAACGGAATGCGATCGCTCGCCCTTTCGCTCAATGGGCGAGGAGGAGACGCGGGGATCGTCTGGTAGTTCGTGGCCAGCTGGCACTTGTAGTAGCGCTGATCGGAGCCCTGGAAAACGCAGAGCTGGTTGGATCCATCCAGGACGAGAACATAGGTTTTGCCATTGAATTCGACTTTTTGAAACGCGAAGTCGATTTCGTTCGGAATGAGACCACGGTACCATTGCGGATTCGGCGCGCGATCCTTCTTTCTGAGCTGGAATCCCAGGATCTCCTCGCCCGTAATATATCCTGGCGAGTTGACTTCCCCGTTGTCGAGCCAGCTGTCGTAAAGAAAGCCGTTTTTGCCCCAGTTCCAAAGCCCGAGATCGAGGGCGCGCCCTCTCGTGTCGCGAAACACGAGGATCTTGCGGCCGTAGTGAGCGGCGATCTGATCGTGTGCCGTGCTGATGATGAAATCGATGGCGTTATTCCCGAATCCTTTTCGTGAGTGGGTATAATCGTAATGGACTGGCGCCTTCATATCGAAATAGCGCCAGGCGATCTCCCTTTCACCAAGCTTGCGGAAATAGCGGTTCATCAGCTCGGCGGCCAGGCGAGAGGCGAGCGGATCCTGGTACGGGCCTCCTTCGTTGCAGCGAAGGAGGTAATTGACGTCGTCCAAGATCATCCGGTTCGCGAGGTAGTCCGAGGTGGCGAAAGGGAGGTCGCCCCCTTCGAACAACGGCGAATTGAGCTTTTGCCTGCGCTTGAGGACCTCTGTGATCTTGAAGAACATGGGTGAGCCGACGTAGACGCCCGGCTTGCCCAGCATTGCAGCGGTCGCCAGCGCGGCGTCGTAGCTGGTGTTGCGATCGGATATCCCTCTAAAAAGCACGCCTCGATGAAGGGGATGAGCGACTCCGTCGATCGTGCGGGGGGGCCCGTTCATCGGCGAGAAGGAGTATTCGGCTCCGATCGTGAAGTCGGCGCATCCGCGCGGCAACGTGTCCTGGGAGAACGCCTGAGCGCCGAGCATTGAGCTCAGGGCGCTGGCGACGAGTAACGATAAAAGGGTGGGAGATTTTCTCATGGTAGTTCTTCTCCAAGTTCAAGAACCAGGAACGCGCTTCGTTGCTGCCTGCTGAAGTTATTGTCCGAAACGATGACAAGGCTCCGGTTCCCGTTGGGGAGCCGCGGCCCGAAAGTCATTCCTTCGAAATTGTCGAGAAAACGATGGCCTGGAGCGAACTCATCGCGGATCGAATCCAGGTCGACGATCAGCTGCTTTGGCGAGAGCGAGCTGGGAAGCCCACTTAAATCAAAGGCCAGCTTGGCGGCATAGATCCGGATACTGGTCTTTCTGCGCACTTCATCAAATGCGCGCTCCAGAAAATAGAGGGTTTCCTTGTTCGAAAAGGCCATGGCCGTGAGCCCGTTCCCTGGCATTCGATCGATCGTGTATCGGAGCTCGTGAACGGCTGCCGTATTCTGCAAGGATTCGTCGAGAGGAAAAACCGCGAGCCTGATCTCGCCGAGCGCCGCGTTGTCCTGAACGAGGGGTTTCTCGTTGGCCGCAACCAGGAAAGTATCGTCGGGAGCCACCGCAATGCCTTCGATCCCGGCGTTGGGGAG
>CAYNDM010000284.1:0-4242 GCA_964395265.1 uncultured Bacteriovoracaceae bacterium | reverse complement strand
GATGAATCGCGAGGGGAATTCGCGCGCTGAGCACGACTTTCTCAACAGCCTGTTAAGCTCGTCGGGCGCGAAGGGCTTGACTACGTAGTCGCTCGCCCCGTCTCGCAAGAGCTGGACCCTAAGCTCATCGTCCGATCGCGCCGAGAGCAGCAGGACGGGGATTCTTTGCAGGGCAGGGCGCTTTTGAAGTTCCCTGACGAGCTGGTCTCCGCTCATCCGGGGCATCATGATGTCGCTCACGATCAGATCCGGAAGCGCCGCCTCGGCCTTGACCAGTCCATCCATCCCGTCGGATGCGGAGATGATGTCGAAGTCCTCGATGAGCGCCTCGACGACGAATCGGTTCATGTCCGGGTTGTCCTCGCAGATCAGGACCAGGGGCTTGCCTTCGGCCTGACGCTGAGGAGTCGGATGTTCGGGCTGGGGCTTGAGTTGCTCGATCGTGCCTTGAACCATCACATCGCCGCTGCGCTGGATCTCGTACTCGGGCAGGACGACCTCCCCCGAGGGTGCCTTGCGGGGCAGCTCTACGACGAACGTGGCGCCCGGCGTCTGGCCTTCGACGACCCTGATGGTTCCACCATGCATTTCGACGAAGTCCCTGGCGATGGCGAGGCCCAGGCCCGTGCCCCCGAATCTCCTGTCGGCTCCTTCTTCGCCTTGTCGAAAGCGCTCGAAGATCGCTTCTCGCATGTCGATCGGGATTCCGGGGCCCGTGTCTTCGATCGTCACGGAGGCTCGATCACCGAGATCCCGGATCTGCGCTCGGATGCGTCCGCCTTCGGGAACGAACTTCACCGCATTAGAGAGCAGGTTCATGAACACGCGTTGAAGCTTGTCGGGGTCGCCCTCGATGCTAAGCGACTCGGGGGCATGCAAGGTGAAGAAGAGCTGCCGGCTTTGCATCACGGTCTCGAAATGCGCCGCTGTGACCCGGAAGATCTTTACCAGGTCGGTCAGAGTGTACCGGGGCTTGAGCCGGCCTGCTTCAAGCTTGGAGATATCCAGCAGGTCATTGACCTGTTTCAAGAGCGTGCGGGAGTTGCGGAGCGCGACCTCCGCGTTTTGGCGCTGTTCAGGCGTCAGGCAGGGATCGCTCGCGAGCTTTTCGACCGGTCCCAGGATCAGCGCGAGCGGGGTCCTGAGCTCGTGGCTCACATTGGCGAAGAACTGCGTCTTCAGGCGATCCGCCTCTTTGATCCGGTCATAGAGACTGGCCAGCTCTCGGTGAGCGGTTTCCAGGCTGATCCTTCGCTCTTCTGAAAGCTTGGCGGAATGCGCGAGCGCCTCGACTTTGGGGGTGACCGGAACGAGCAAGATGCCTGTCGCGACCGAAGCGACCGCCGTCACCGCTTTTACGAAGCCCGAAAGCCAGTAGTCGGGGTTCCACAGCGTCCAGACTTCCATGAAATGAGTTGCGCCGCAGGCGCCGATGAAAACTCCGAAGGCCAGGAACATCCCGCTGAAGGGGAGGCGGATTTTCCTGACGAGCGCATAGAGCAGAAAGGAGATCGCGACATAAGCGATTCCGATCAGCATATCCGAAGTGAAGTGTAGCCACACCAATCCCGGCTTCCAAAGATAGCAATGCCCATGCGGCATGAATCCTAAGGTCGAGAAGAGACTGTCGGTAGCCGCGTGAGCAGAGTGTTGAGAGTGATCCAAAGATGTGTTCCAGGTGCTTGATGTTGACTGCAGGCTCAAGCCCAGCATGGCAACAGCTCTAACACAACGAAATTAGGATGAAAGCGTGGAATTGGAGTTTGTGTTTACACAGTACTTCTTGACTTGCGTCAGCAAGAAGTCCATTTCGATGGGCTTTTTCACGACACCTTGTGCCCGATTCTGGATCGTGGTGATGAGCTCGCCCGCGGCAGTGCCCAGGAGGATCGGAATCTGTTCTCGCAGTTCCATGCGGTTCCGCTCCATTTCATGACTGAATTCCCCCCCATTCATGACAGGCATCATCAGATCGAGGAGAATGAGGTCGGGCAGGACTCCGGAGTCCAGAGCCGAAAGGGCCTCCTGCCCATGCCGGCAGGGATGGACCTGATAGTTTTCCAGTTCAAGAATCTGTTGCAAGGTCTCTCGGATCGCTGTGTCATCTTCGATCAGCATGATGAGAGGAGATCTGTTTGGGATCACCTTAAAATGGTAACCCAATTCAGGAAGGGGAGCAATCACCCGAAATTTGCGAGGTGAAGTGAGCCCGGTGTTCATCTATCCTAGAGCAGTGAGAGTCACGCTACATTGGATGCCGCTTTTACTGCTGGTCGCTGGAGCTTGGGCTTGGGCCGAGGAGCCCATTCAGTTGGAGGCTCATTCGTCCTCGCGTTATGGAAAGACTGTCCCAGAGAGAATTGAACGCCTCAGCCGGCTTTTTCTGGGAAAGCGCTACCTCGTCGACCCGCTGGGTGAAGGAGAGCAGGGGGCTTTCGATCGGGATCCTCTGTATCGTTGTGATGCGTTCGACTGCACCACCTATGTCGAAACGGTCTTGGCTCTCAGCGGCTCGGAGTCGAAAGCCGGCTTTGAAAAATTTCTTCTGCGGCTTCGCTATCGCGGGGAGCAGCCTCGCTTCCAGGAGCGGAATCATTTCCCCGATGCCGACTGGAGACCTCATCTCATTCAGCTAGGAGTCGTGTGCGACATCACGGACGAGATCGCGGGTCGAACTCTGCCTCGCGCCAAGTCCCGGATCGATAAGCGCCGATGGTTTGCTGCACTGCAGCCGGAGCGAATTCGCGTGCCCGCGGCAAGTGCCTCAGAGATCCAGGAGCTCCTAGCGAAGGCTCGTAAAGAAGGCGAGAGCCTCAAGCCGGTGGAGGTCCAGATTCCTTATCTTCCATTTCAAGACCTCTTCGAGCGGAAGCCCAATGGGTATCTTGCTCGAACGGAGGTTCTCGATCGGATCCCAAGCGGAGCGATCTTCAATGTCGTGCGCACCCGCTATACTCCCAGCGATAAAGTCGGGACTGAGCTTTCGATTTGGCACCAGGGGTTCTTGATTCGCAAGAATGGGGCGCTCTGGGTCAGGCATGCAACGCATCTGGGCGCCGGTCGGGTCACGGAGGTTCCTGCGGTGGACTTTTTCTTGGCGGAATATCTTCGGAAAGTCAATGTCGGCTCCAAGGACCATGGCCTGAATCTCCTCGGGGTTCTGGCCCCTGCGTCAAAAATGCCGGAGGCGGCTTCATTCTCAAGGTGACAGGGTTTGGCTCCCAGAGTAAAAGCGTCGGTTCCAATGAATGCTGATTCCACCCGAGTGCGGGCGGGTCGAGTGACTCATCGAGGATGGGTTACCGCCGCCCTGTTACTCTCCACATTCATGACCGCGATCGAAGTCACGATCGTAGCCACTGCGATGCCTCGGATCGTGGCAGACCTCGGCGGCTTCGCGCTGTTAAGCTGGGTTTTCTCGGCTTATCTTCTGACGCAGGTCGTTTCGATCCCGATCTACGGCAAGCTGGCGGATCTTTACGGCCGAAAGCCGGTTTTTCTGGGAGGAATGGTGCTCTTCCTGGTGGCCTCATTTCTCTGTGGCCAGGCGGGGACCATGATGCAGCTGATCGTGTTCCGGTTTCTTCAGGGACTAGGTGGGGGAGCCGTCCAGCCCATCGCGGTGACGATTATCGGCGATCTCTATTCTCCCGAAGAGCGTCATCGTGTTCAGGGGATGCTCGGGAGCATCTTCGCCGTCTCTTCGATCGTCGGGCCGACCCTTGGGGCATTCATCGTGGACATCGGCCACTGGCCCTGGATCTTCTACCTGAATTTGCCGCTGGGTGTTCTTTCCTTCTTCGTCCTCTGGGTGTTCCTCCATGAAGAGAAGCAGCCCAGGCTGCATCGGATCGATTATCTCGGAGCCATGGTCTTGGTATGCGGAACAAGTGCGCTTATGCTCGCGCTGCTCGAGGGCGGTACCGCCTGGCCATGGTCGAGCTGGCAAAGCGGAGTCTTGCTGAGCGTGTTTTTGATGCTCTCGGCGTTCCTGCTGTATTGGGAGTCCCGAGTCTCCGAGCCCGTGATTCCGATCTGGATCTTTCGCTCTCGCCTGATCGCGGTGGCCGGGGTCGCCTCGTTTCTCAATGGCGCGCTCATGATCGGCTACTCGGCGATGGTCCCCACTCACGTTCAAGGGGTCTTGGGATACAGCGCGATGATCGGAGGCTTGACCTTGGCCGGAATCTCTCTAGGCTGGCCTATCGCCAATTTCACCGCAGGGCGGGTGATGTTCAGGGT
>CAYNDM010000283.1:2121-4266 GCA_964395265.1 uncultured Bacteriovoracaceae bacterium | reverse complement strand
ATCTTGAGGTCACCGCGGGCGGCCTGCGTCTTCGCATCCGTGCTGCCACTGGTGAGGGCGCCTTCGTCCTTCTTTGTGCATGCTCCGATGCTCAGAGCTAAGCAAGATGCCAGAACCAGAAACAGTCTCATGAATCGCACTCCTTCTTCTCAAGCCCGTTAACTTGGCACAGGTTTGTGCTGAGTGCGAGTGAGAATCGACCTCATATCGAATTTACGAGATCTCGGCCACTGATGCCGTGAGTAAGATGCGCTGCTTCAGTGATCATCCCTATTTTGCCCGCTGGGATTTAGGGATTGACTTTGAGCATCGAGAACCAAAATCTTATGGGATGACCTATGGCCAAGCGTTGCTTTACGGCGCAATTCAAGGCGTCACCGAGTACTTGCCCGTGAGCAGCTCCGCGCATCTGATTCTTTTACCGAAGTTTCTCGGGACGCAGGATCCTGGGTTGACTTTCGATGTTTTTCTGCACGTCGGCACCCTGCTGGCGACACTCATCTATTTTTGGAGGGAATGGCTGGTCGTCGCCTCGAGCGTGCCGGGATTGAAGGAAGTCGCCTGGGTGAATTCCTTCCGCTCAGACACTCAGGTCTCTTGGAAGCTGATCGTGATCGCGACCCTTCCGGCCCTGGTCGCCGGGGCATTGGTGCATGAATGGGCCGAGACGATCTTTCGCGGGAACGTGGTCCAGGCCGTGACGCTGGTCACAGGTGGTCTGCTGCTTTTTCTCAGCGATCGATTGATTCGTGAGCGAAAGGACCTTTCTCGCATCACTCCCTTTGACGCGGTCATGGTAGGGATCGCTCAGTGCTTCGCATTGGTCCCGGGCATGTCGCGCTCGGGCTCCACGATGACCGGCGCTCGGGCGCTCGGGTTCGATCGCGCATCGGCGGCGAAGTTCTCGTTCCTGATCTCGGCACCGATCACGGCCGCCGCGATCGTCTTCGAGCTACGGAACTTCGATCAGCTTCTGGCGAGCGCCGATGAGGTGGGGCCGATCCTGGTCGCGGGAGCGAGCTCGTTCGTCTTCGGGATCCTCGCCATTGGCGGGCTGATCCGCATGCTGCGGCGATTCGGTTATCTCAGCTTCGCGATCTACCGGATCGCGCTTGCGATCGCGATCATTCAGATTCTTGGGATTTAAGTCGGTTTCTTTCAAGGCAGGCCGATCGGGAGGTCGGCACTTGGAGCGGAAGGGGCGGGTCGGCGATGGGAGGACTGAAGCCGAAGGCCGATCTTGTTCGCGGTCTCTCGAACGATTTGAGCGACTTCCTCGGGGGAATCGGTGATACGCACGAAGTCCAGGTCGCTGGGACTGACGGTTCCTTGCGCGATCATGGTGCGCTTGATCCAATCCATGAGTCCTCCCCAATATTCCTTTCCGACCAGGATCACCGGGAAGTCGTAAAGCTTGCCGGTCTGGATGAGGGTCAGGGCTTCGGCTGTTTCGTCGAGGGTACCTAAGCCTCCCGGCAGGATCACGAACGCATAGGAGTATTTCACCAGCATCACCTTGCGAATGAAGAAGTAGTAAAAGGTGACGACCTTGTCCAAGTAGGGGTTGGCGTGCTGCTCGTGCGGAAGGATGATATTGCAGCCGATGCTCAGGCCTCCTGCCTCCTTGGCGCCGCGGTTCGCGGCCGCCATGACTCCCGGTCCGCCTCCCGTGATGACCGTGAATCCTTCGCGCGCGATCGCGGCTCCGACTTCGCGCCCCAGTACATAGAAGCGATGGTCCTCCTTGAACCGCGCGGACCCGAAGACCGTGATCGAAGGTCCGACGAAATGGAGTGCGCGAAACCCGCGGATGAATTCCAAGGCGATCCTAATGACCCGAAAGAATTCGTACCTGCGGGAATGCCTGCCTGCGAGGAACTGCGCCTCGCCTTGGAGATCCGCCAGGCGGCGTACGCGAGGGGCAGGTTTGAAGAACTTTCGCAGACGATCGAGCATGGTCACACGATCGCATACTCGGACAAATCAAACAACCCGCCATAGGTTTGATTTTTAAAAGGATTTCGTTAATCTTGGGTTATGGACACGCCGTGTTAGGCTTGGTAGAAGGTCTCGGGCATGCGCATACTATTGATGACACCTCCGATGACCCAGTTGAATACGCCTTATCCGGCGACGGCCTATCTG
>CAYNDM010000283.1:0-2111 GCA_964395265.1 uncultured Bacteriovoracaceae bacterium | reverse complement strand
CGGGGTTTCTCCGCTCGCGAGGTTGGGAATGTTCCCAAGCGGATCCGGCGCTTGAGCTCGTGCTGCGTCTTTTTTCGCAGGACGGGCTGAAGCGCGTCGCGGAGAGAGTGCATCCGCAATCCGCTTCGAAAAGCGTACGCAATTTCCTCTTTCACAAAGAAAGGTACTTCAACACCGTCGAGCCGACTCTGCGTTTTCTGCAGGGGAGGGACAGCACCCTGGCGCCCAGGATCGCCGGCGGCGAGTACTTGCCCGAAGGCCCGCGTTTCAAGGCGATGCGCGAGCTGGAGAAGGTCCAGGATGATCCGCTTCGCTGGGCGTTTGGGGCGCTTGGGACGCAAGATGCTGCGAAATTCCTCGCCAGCCTCTATCTTGACGATCTCGCGGACGTGATCCGCGATGGGATCGACTCGCGCTTCGAGCTTTCTCGTTACGCCGAAAAGCTGGCCGCGAGCGCTCCGGCTTTCGATCCGCTATTAGAAGCCCTCGGGGCCGAGCCGACGCTGGTGGATGAGCTGCTCGATGGGATCACCGAGGAGCTGATGCGGGCCCATTCTCCGCGGGTCGTGGGATTGACGGCTCCGTTCCCCGGCAACGTCTATGGCGCGTTCCGGATGGCGAAACTGATCAAGGAGCGGTTTCCGGGCACTTGGGTCCTTTTGGGTGGCGGCTACGTCAATACCGAGCTTCGTTCGCTCTCGGATGCCAGGGTTTTCGATTATATCGACTTCATCACGCTCGACGACGGAGAAAAGCCTCTGCTCTGCGTGCTCGAGCACTTGAAGGGCACAAGGCCGAAAGGCAGGCTGCTGCGGACATTCGTCCGCGAGGAAGGAAAGGTTGTTCTCAAAAGCGATTCGCAGGAGTGCGATATCCCCCATCGGGAGACGGGCACGCCTACCTACGACGGCCTGCCGGTCTCGCGCTACCTTTCGATCTTCGAAATGCTCAATCCCATGCACCGGCTTTGGTCGGATGGACGTTGGAACAAGCTGACGCTGGCCCATGGGTGTTACTGGAAGAAATGCAACTTCTGCGACATCACGCTCGATTACATCAATCGCTACGACCCGGCATCTGCTGATCTCCTGGTGGATCGGATCGAGGCGATCATCGCGGAGACGGGCCAGAGCGGTTTTCATTTCGTCGACGAGGCCGCGCCGCCCGCGATTCTCCGCAACCTCGCAACGAGGCTTCTGGAGCGCGGTGTGACCATCACCTGGTGGGGGAATATCCGCTTCGACAAGACGTTCACCCCCGAGCTTTGCGACCTTTTGGCGAGATCAGGGTGCATCGCGGTGAGCGGGGGATTGGAGGTCGCGTCCGATCGACTTCTGAAGCTGATGAGCAAGGGGGTCACGGTCGAGCAAGTGGCCCGCGTCACTCGCGCATTCACTGGCGCGGGAATCCTGGTGCACGCGTACCTGATGTACGGATTTCCTACTCAGACCGTTCAGGAGACGGTGGACGCATTGGAAAGGGTTCGGCAGCTTTTCGAGGCGGGTTGCATCCAGTCCGCGTACTGGCACCGGTTCTCCGCCACGGCACACAGCCCCATCGGCCGCGATCCAGAGAAGTTCGGCATTCGCCTGCTTCCCGGGCCTGAGGTGAGCTTCGCGCGCAACGACCTTCCTTTCGAGGACCCTTCGGGAGTGGATCATGACTTCTTGGGCGACGGGCTCAGGCGCGCGCTCTATAATTTCATGCATGGGATCGGACTAGAGGAGGATGTTCGCCGATGGTTTGGGGCGCCAGTCCCCAAAGCCAAAGTCCCGCGTCGCCTCATCGCCAAGGCGCTTGAGGAAATGGAGTCGCAAAGAGGCGCCTCAGGTTCCTGATTCACTTTTTGGAGTTTCGCGGCTTGCTTTTCAGCGCGTCAGTCCCTTCGCGCTCGATGAGGCTCCGCTTCAGGGAGACATTCTCCTGGCGTCCGGAGGCCAGGAGCTCTTCGATGGCTCTCAGCTCGTCCTCGAGCTCCCATTTCGCGAGCAGATGGACCGCAAGCTCCTCATGGTTCTCAGGCTGCTTCATGCTTTCGTGAACCTTGAGTTTGTGACGGAGTCCCAGGGAGCGGAGGATCAGCTCGAGCTTGCGTTCTTTTTCCATAAGAT
>CAYNDM010000282.1:4041-4272 GCA_964395265.1 uncultured Bacteriovoracaceae bacterium | reverse complement strand
ATTTTATACGAAGTGGGTTATGAGGAACGTTTCCAGAAGCGCGTTGGCATTGATTTCCTACGTCTGTCTTGTTCTCTGCTCGATCTCATGGTCGGCGCCTCCAACTCCTGCACCGAAAGCGCCTTCGCCAGCACAAGGCACCGCAAAAACTCGTGCCAAAAAGCGAGGAACCCAAGCCGGGACGACCTCCGTCGCAAACGCTCCCGCAGCCAAGAAGTTGGCTCCGGGAAG
>CAYNDM010000282.1:0-4031 GCA_964395265.1 uncultured Bacteriovoracaceae bacterium | reverse complement strand
TGATCGAACCTGAAAACGAAATTCGAGTCGTCCCCGAGCTTGCATTTGCGAGCGAAGTGAAGACTTTCGTCAGGCGTCGAATCGAAAAGAGCGGGAAGATTGAATTCATCGGGGTGATCTTCGGGAAGCTGGACAAAAAGGGCTACAATATCGCTTGGGACCCTGACAAGAGCTTCGCGCTGAACGCGAGCCCCAAAACCGGATTTCTGAGGGCCGTGCCGATTTCGGAGAATGCCACTTCGCTGGAAATTCTTGTGGTTGGTCCGCGCGGGGAGACCCTCACCGAGCGATTCAAAATCCAGTTCGAGGAAATCGACGACGCAGTCGAAATGATCCGCAGTGGCGGAAAGGTCGCCAAGCGCCCCTCTCCGCTTCGCCTTTCGGCAGGTCTTGGCGTCACCAGCCTGAGCTATCAACAGACGGGCATCAGCCAGCAAATCAGAAATTCGACCTTCAATCAGATCTCGACAACCGCCAAAGTAACGGTCCAATACTCGTTTCTTCCGTCAAAGTGGGATGTCGGGGCCAACGTGTTCGTTACCGCGTTTCCGATCACCACGAATGCGATCGGGATCTCAGCGCGTTTCTTAGGGATCAATTTCAGGGTCGGTTACAATCCGGACTGGCTGAGCGCTCCCTGGGGGCTATCGCTCTTGGGCGGAGCTTATTTCACCAGCGTCTACGTGACGAACGACCTATTTGGGTACCGCAACCTGGCCGGCCCTCAGCTCTTTCCGACGATCAAAAGGTCGTTCGGAGCCAATGATAGCGGCTACTTGTACGTTAAATTCTCTCCGGTCAGCGACGGAGCTTCGATCCTTTCGCTTTCGAACCACGAGATCGCGTCGGGGGTTGGCTGGGTCCATGTCCTCAAGAACGGACACAACTACGGCGTCGGCCTCGATTTCGCGAACCTCTCCTTCGGCACTGACGATGGCAGCGCTGTGGGGGCAACCTCGATTAGCCTGGGCGTGTCCTACGGGTTCTGAATTAGCCTTGCTGCATTGCGCGGCAAGAAGACCGCGTTCATGAGCCAAAATGTCCTCGCCGTGCACGACACCATCGCTTAGTGCAACCCATTCCGCTTCTCAATGGCTCCCCAGGCCCGATATCTCACGCGTTATGGATGGCACAAGAAATGCTTCAGCGCTCTCGTGCGAAAGGGGGAGGAAGCATGGAAGTCCAATCTCGCTTTTCAGTCGATCAACGCAGTTCAACCCCATCTGTCTATTCGAAACGCAAATCTCCAAGATACTCGTTCGAACGAGAGATCACCTGGGATTTTTATACCTCGGGGAGTGGGCCCCATGCGGGCTTCATCGAAAACGTCTCGGCCACGGGTTGCCTACTCAGGACCCGAGAGCCGATCGAGCATCGTCGCTGGATCAGGATGATCGTTCGCGATCCCGGCACCAATGTCCATTTCACGGCTGTTGGCAGGGTGATCCGGCGGGAGGATCGGCTGGAAGGCTGGCGCGACTCGACGTTCACTCTCCATCGCCACGGCGTGGAGCTGGTTCAGCCCCTCAATGCCTTGATCATGGAAAAATTGCGGCAAACCAATCAAAGCTGCTCTGTCTGCGGAACCCCCGCTACGCTTCATGATATCCATGAGCCCGGGCAAGCATACTGCGTGCTCTGTCACTTGCGCAGAGGCTACCAGGACCTGGCCGCGCAATCCGATCCATGACTCCTCATCCGGTCTTCCGAACGCTGCTCGTGAGAATTCAGCCTCGGTGAGCCGAAAGGATCACTTTTCTTTCTTCACTTTGGCCTTGTCGAGAAGGAAACGGACCGTGCGGTCCTCACGCATCCGAAACTCGAGGTCTTCCATTCGGCTCGGGTTCTTCGAGTAGAAATCGCGAATATTGGCCACTTCCATATTCATCTGAGCCGCCATCCTTGCCATCTCCTCGTCAATTTCCTTGCTGTCGACGGAGATGTTCTCTTTCTTGGCGATCGCTTCAAGTAAGAGGCTCGCGCGCACCTGGCTTTCGGCGCGCTTCTTCAGATTATCGAGTTCGGCACTCAACGCTTCCTGAATCATCGCGTCCGTGAAGCCCTGCTGTTTCAGGTTCTGCCCGACGTCTTGCGCGAGGGCACGGGTCTGAGCCTGAACCAAGGCGACAGGCACTTCGAACTCGTTCCGCTCGATCAAAGCCTGAAGCAAGTCGGAACGCAGCTTGCGATCGACCTCTTGGGCGCGCTCCTTTTCCAGATGTTCCTTCGCCTGCTTACGCATTTCAGCTACGCTCTCGTAGCCCATCTGCTTCACGAACTCGTCAGAAAGCTCCGGAAGCTTCTTTTCCTTGATCTCGTTGATCGTCACCGTGAACTCAGCGTCCTTTCCAGCCAAGTCTGCCTCGAAGTAGTCTTGGGGAAAAGGGATACGGAAGGTCTTGGTCTCGCCAGCGCTCATGCCGATCAAATTTTCCTCGAAGCCTGGGATCAGGGCCTCGGAGCCGATTTCGATGACTCTTGTTCCCTTCATACCTGGACGTTCTTCGATCCCCTTCTCGGTCACTACCCCACCAGAGAAGGTCACATCGGTGAAATCGCCTTTCTGGGCGGCACGCGGGCTTTCAAGCGGCACTAGTTGGGCCTGGGAATTGAGGATATTCTGGATCACCCCTTCGACATCGGCATCGCTGATCTCGCGCTTGCCTTCGGTGAGAGGTATACCGGTGTAGTTCTTCGCCTCGATCTCCGGAAGCACCTCGACCGTGGCGATGTAGGTCAGATCCTGATCCTCACGAATCGAGTGATCGTGCTCGCCTTCGCCGGTCTTGTGCTCGGGAGTGTCGATCTGGGGGCTTCCCACGGCGCGCAGGTTCTGTTTGCGAAGCGCTTCGCGGTAAGACTCGTCGATCAGGTTGTGAAATACGCGGTGTCTCACGTCGTCGCCGTAAAACTGCTTTACGACAGACAGTGGAACCATCCCGGGACGGAAGCCTTTGAGGCGCGCGGAGCGGGCGACTTCGGCCAGGCCCGTCTGAAACCGGCTCGCGACGGTTTGGGCTGGGACCCGAATGGTGAGTTTGCGCTGAATGGGAGACGTCTTTTCAACTTGTACGGTGAATTCCATAGAAGCCATGGGTTTTAAGCGAAAATTGACGCAATGGGAAGCTCAAAAAGACGACGAAAATCAGCGAAAATTCCAGGGCTAGTACCATTCCAGTCCAGGATACCAGACCTGCTCAAGCCAAAGTCCTCTGGGCTGAGCCGTTGGACCGGTCAGGTCCCGACTTTGTCGCTCCAGAATCTCCCGGATGCACCCCGAATCCCGCTTCCCTTCCCCCACCTGCAGGAGCGTGCCCGCAATGCTTCTCACCATTTGTTTCAAGAATCCGGTACCCACGACCCGAAACCGCACCAGCCCGATCGGTGGCCCGTAGAGAGCGCTCCCGGGGAAGCTGACCGGCTCGAAGCTCACTTCCGCCTCTAGAATCCGTCGTACCGTAGGCCCCGGCTTGGCGCCGCGGGACTGGAACGCCTTGAAGTCATGCTCGCCAATCAGATCTCGCGCCGCCTGGGCCATCGCCTCGACATCGAGCCGTTTGCGGATCCACCAGCTGAAAGGAGCCAGGTGAGGAATAGCGCAGGGGCCCTGTTGAAAATAGTAGCTGTATTGCTTCTTCTCAGCGCTTCTCTGGGCATGGAACTCGATCGGAACCTGCCGGACCGCGAGAAGCCTAATCGAATGTGGCAAAAGCGAGTTCAGGCCTTTTTGGAGAATAGCCGGGTCCCACTCCTTGCGCCGAAGCGTGAAATGCATGACTTGTCCTGCGGCATGGACCCCGGCATCCGTCCGGCCGCTCCCCACTGACGAAACACGATCCTCGTTCACCATTTGAATCAGGGTGGTCTCGATCGTCTCCTGGATGCTGGGGGCTCCCGCCGCAGCGGAGCCCTTCTGCTTCTGCCAACCGCAAAAGCGCGCGCCGTTGTAGGAGATCAGAGCCGCGTACTTCCACATTCAGTACTCGAACGTGAACCCGGCGCTCAGGGATGATCCGTCGCAATCCCCCGGG
>CAYNDM010000281.1:1503-4295 GCA_964395265.1 uncultured Bacteriovoracaceae bacterium | reverse complement strand
ATCCTGAAGGCCATGGGGGCGCGGAACGGCCAAGTTGCTGCGATCTTCCTGGCCGAAGGCGTCCTGATCGGCGCGATCGGGGTCGGCGGCGGCGCCCTGCTAGGGCTGTTCATCTGCCTTCTTCTCAAGCGATACGAGTTCATTACTCTCCCCGATATCTACTATGATCGGACTCTGCCGGTGACCTTTGATCCTCTTTATTACGTCATTGTTTCGGTCTGCGCCGTCGCGATCGTATTAACAGCTTGCCTTTATCCAAGTCGTCGAGCTGCCCGACTGAACCCGCTCGACGGGATTCGGTTCGGCTGATGCGAGGCGCCCTGGGCCGGCCGGCCTGACACTTGCTTCGCCGTAGGCGGAGCAGGTGCGAATGAAACTCCAGAAGCAGCAGTGGGGAGTCGGTTTACTCGCTTTTGTCCTGATGAGCACGGTTTCTGCGTGCGGCAACGGAAACGGGAGCGGGGAGGAGCGCCCTCCTTATCCTGGTCTCCCTGGAAGCGCCGACCCGGGCGGTCAGCGAAATTTCGCTGCGCTGATTCGAGGAGCGTCTCAGGCCCAAGCACGCCAGGGGGCCTGGGCAGGCTACTGGTACCCCTTTCTTGAAAACGGCACCGCTTCGGCGACGACTCGGTATGACAGGGCTCGAGGTGGGAACGCAGCCACCTCCTGGGAGCTTCTTCATCACGGCCCCGACTTGCCCGGGATCGAGGCGTGGTGGGGGCACTGCAATGGGTGGGCGGCGGCGGCGGTCCTGAGTCGGGAGCCTCGGGAGCCCGTGAGTGTCGGCGGGCAGGTGTTTGCGGTGGCCGAGCAAAAAGCGCTTCTCTCTGAGATCTGGATGGAGGTGAGCGGGTCGTTTTTCGGAAGGCGTTCGGAGAGCTCGTCGCCGGGCTCGGGGCGGGAGTTCGAGGACATGTATCCGAACCAGTTCTTTCTCGTCCTGACCAACTATCTCGGCCGCGGCTTCTCAGTGATCATGGATCGCTATACGGGAGCGCAGGTCTGGAATCATCCGATCACTGGTTACCAGATCGCTCCAGTGAGGCCGGAGGATGATCTTGGGCTTGCTTCGTCGACCGAATCCATCTACCGGGTCAATGTGGCGGTGCGGGTCTGGTGGCTTAGGAACGACGTGAACGAGGATCACGCTACGGAAGCTTTCGAGTTCGCGGATGGCCCGTCGTACGAGAGCCGGGAGCTTCGCTTCGAGCTTTGGCTGGATGGCCCGGTCGAGTTCGACGAGCAAGGCAACGTGACCGGCTCGGGCGACGTGATTCTTGCGCGAGAGGGAGATTTCGTTCTAGGAGGGGCGTGGAAGAACGGGGGGATGAATCCCGCCAACTCGCACCCCGATTATATGTGGGTGCCCAGCTCCTATGCCCGGTCAACCGGTTTCTCTAACCCCCATTTGGACATCGGCTTCGTATCGAGTCGGTTCGGCGGCTAGCCGGGCCTGAGCACCCGGCTACAGGGCTCCGCCGGCGAACGGGTTAGAGGTGCAGTCCTTTGTTTCGTCGACGCTTTGGTTAAAGGTGCAATCCTTTGTTCTGCAGCCGGGTGACTTCGGCATGAACCTGCGAGCAATAGGAGGAAGATTCGAAGTGCTCGAGAAGGGCGGGGCTGAGGGGCAGGATATGCATCCGCGGTTGCCAGATCAGAGGTTGGTCGCCGACCTTTACGGCTTTTTGTTCGATCAGGTGGCTGGCTTGGGCGATGGGCAGCTGTCCGAGTCGCTGCTTGAGTGCGAGGAGCTCTCCTTCGGCCTTTGGATCCAGAAAACGAAAGGAGCGAGAGGCGATCGAGGCGTTGTGATAGTAGGACGGAAGGGTCGCGATCCCATCCAGCTTCAGTCTTAAGCAGGCTTGAACCAGGAACTCCAGCATCGCCTCGGAGATTCCCAGTCCGGGATATTCCTGCCCAGGCAGCTTGGGACGCTCGGGAGGAAAGTGAGTGTGGCTTGGATCCTGGATCAAGAGCCAGTCCACCATCAGGAGATTAGCGAAGTCCTCCGGAGCCCCCGGCATCGGGATCCTTTCAAGATGGACCACGAGCTCCACCAGAAGGTAAGTGGTCCCGTTCTTTCGCCCATGGATCCTGAGACACTCGGATCCCGGCGAAGGGAGATGAAGAGACACCTCGAGCTCTTGAAAGCCTTTTTTCCTGATCTGAGAAAGAATGCCGAAATGCTCGAGCGCCAGCTCTGCGGCATGGGCCGAAGGATAGTCGAGGAATTTCAGGGGAGGCGAGACCCGCTCGAGATCAGCGAGCAGGTCGCTTTCGGAGAACTGGATCCAGCTTCCTTCTTTGCCATGAGGCGAAAGAATATGACGTTCGCGGCTCAGCTGGCGAAAGCGCTCGCGGACATCGGGGGCCCATTCGACCACTCGCGTATCGTCGGTCAGAAGATAGCGAATCAGATTCGCTGAGGCTTGCCATGCCAAAGGGCTGTAGCCCCCGGCGAGGGTGATTGCTAATCCAGCTTCGCATATCCTAGCGCACTTCACGACTTCCTGGTCGCGGGCGAAGACCCCTTCCGGGGAAAGCGAAAACGAGCCGAGGCGATCTCCGCGAATGACGTCGTTTCCGGCGATGTAGATGATCATTTGAGGTTCGAACTCGCGAATGGCAGGCAGGATGCGCTCGCGCAAAGTCGTAAGATAGACGTGATCATCCGTGGCTGGAGGCAGGAAGATCGCCAGCTCGTCGTCCCCCGATGCGGGGCGTGGAGGGGAATTCGGTGAGGACGGGTCGACCCAGTGCGCGCCGCTGATCCCGCACAGGCGCACCCGTGG
>CAYNDM010000281.1:0-1493 GCA_964395265.1 uncultured Bacteriovoracaceae bacterium | reverse complement strand
GGCCAGCAGAGAGGAATTGCCATTGCCTTCGTGGAAGTCAAGGTCGAGTACCGCGATCTTTTTATCGAAGCCCTGGGCTCGGAGCCTGCTGACTGCGATCGCGATGTCGTTGAACACGCAAAAGCCTCCGCCGTGGTCGGCTTCGGCATGATGAAAGCCTCCTCCGAGGTTGAAGGCGACGAGCCGAGGGGCTTGCGCTACGGCTTCGGCTGCTTCGATCGTCCCCTGGACCGCGCGCCGCTGGGCCCTGAGGATCTCGTCGGCATGAGAAGGCGAGATCGGGACGCCGAAGATTCGCGTCAGCACTGGAACTTGAGCGGTGCTTTCGATGTACTCCTTGGAGTGGACCCGTCTAAGGTCTTCCAGGCTGGTGATGCCCGGGCGCTTGAGGGCTAGGTGAATGGGCAGCCTATCGTGCTGAAGCGCTTCGAGGATGAGCTCGGCGCGCCGGATGTCGAAGTCGATGGTCTCGGCGGCAGGCTCAAGGCTCTTGGGATGGTACTGGGGATGGTACCAGATGCGCAGTTTGCGGCGGCAACGGTAAGCGGCTTTGATTCGGGCCAAAAGTGGAACCATCGTGGACCACTATACAGGATCAAAGACCATAGGGAGCGATTAGTGCTCTTGGCCCCCTGCCTAACCTTTGTTGTGCGCGGCGTTGTTCTCGAGTCTTCACGTTTACTGTGTTCTCGTCCGCGCCTTCGATGAAATTCTTGAAGCGGCTCTGGTATTCTGGATCTGAACACGAGTGAAGCGGGGGGAAGTAAGAAGGGGCAAATCTCGGATCACCCCCTTTTTTGTCCCTGAGGTTCCGGCTCTGGCTCATCAAGTTGACGGCGAGAAGCTTCTGGATGTCCTGGAAGCGATCGAGGTTCAAGCCTGATTGTTGCTCGAATTGCTGGATCGTGGGATGGCCTGAATTCTGGTGAATCAGAACTTTACGCTCGGGCATGCTGCAGCGCTCGCTTGCCTGAAGCTCCTGGAACTGCCTCATTTTCATGAGCTCAACGAGATGAGCCATTTTCAGCTTCGATGAGAATGCCTCATCGCCTTGGCTCGGGTCATTCAGTTTCGTCAGCTCCCTTAAAATCTCGCCGTCCACCTCCGACGATTTCGGTTCGGCGAAGTTTTGGAGAAATTCCCGATAGCTCCGCATCAAAGAAGCGGTATCGAATTCAGAGAGCCGGGATTGAACGAGTGAGAAGGCTTCTTTCGGGTCGGTAATCTCCCCCGAGAGGATGCCGGGCGCGAGGCTGATTGCGTATTCGATGAAGTAAGCGGCGTTGACCACCGGCAGGGTGGGGATCTGCTCGAGCCGAGAGGTGAGCGAGTTCAGTTCCTCGTAATAGACTCCGGTATCCTCGAAATCGGATGCGGCTCCAGCACTTCTTAAGAATGCGTTGATATAGCTGATGTTGCCATACAGGGGCCGTCCGTCGACGATCACCAGATTCACAGCCCTCTCATCGGCGAGTACCAGGTTCGTATAGGGA
>CAYNDM010000280.1:0-4306 GCA_964395265.1 uncultured Bacteriovoracaceae bacterium | reverse complement strand
GATTTAAGTGGAATTCCGAGGGGAGCTCTAGCCCAGGTATACTAAACCAGGCCCGCTTTCTTTGTTTGGAATCCACTCGGTTGAAATTCATGCCCCTAGCGACGTCGCGCAGGCGAGTTGCTAGGGGCTAGTTATTTTCAAACTCGCACCTGTCGCTGTGCAAAAGGTGGGAGATGCTCATTTCTAGGCACGTCTGAAGCTCTGAGGAAGCTTCTCGCCAAGCGTTTTCTTGCCACTGTCTAGCTTGCTTCCATCGCTCTGACGTGCTCCAGCTCGAATACGATATCAGTGCTTTTCACTCCCTCTCCTGCGTTTGCACGATAAACCTCCCGAAGTTCCCCACGCCAACCGAGGCGGCGACATAGAGCCATGGTAACCAAGAAGGAACGCCCATGAGATTCGATACTGAGGGTGAGTAGTAAAAGATCCCGTTTTTAATGAGTAGAATCTCGAAAGCGGTTCCGCAAAACGCGGTCGCTAGTGCGAGCAGTGCTCCTTGCCAGGTGCGATCCAAGGTGGCCCATGTCATCCCTGCTCCCAGGGCCAGAGCCGCATCGTCCATGCCTCCGGCGGGGCCGGGTAAGAGCCCACTGGCAACGTATAATCCCAGAAAGGCGAGTAAGCCCAAAGCAACTCGCAAGAGTGAGGTGCTACCGATCCGCATCGAGTCGGCTCCCAGAAGCCGGTCGAGACTGAGGTGGGAAGCCCCCACGAGAAGTGCCGCGGATCCGAACAGAAATGGAACCCAAAATGGGATTCCCATCCAGTCAACCCCGTAGCGCTCAGTTGGGTACCCGGTAGTTCCGGTCACGACGTGCGCGAAGTCCCCCAAGGGGCCTAAGAAGAAGCCCGTGGCGAACAAGAGTAAGCCCAGACGCCTCCGGGATCTCCAAGATGTCGACCGAACTTGAGTGCTGGTGTGCATCATGATTCCAGTCTCTATCAAGACCCGCAAAAGAGCGAGTGTGAAGTCGATATCAGGAGCCGTGATAGAGCGGGTGTGAGCGCACCAACAAGAGCCGCAAAAGAGGGAGTGCGAACTCAACTCGGGCCTTGTCTCTTCGAGCGTCTTCTTAGGCGAGCCTGCTGGAGTCGCTGAATCTGCAGAAACTGCCGGGACTGCTGAATCTGCTCGAGCTGATATGGCTTCTCAATTCCAAACTCCGTTGCTATGCTGGCGCGGTAAAGCCGTTTTTTAGTCTCAATGGAGCTGAAGATGAAAAAATCAATTCATAGTGCCATAATCGTTTTCTCTCTTTTCGCGGGCTCTGCGGCCCTTGCCGATGCGCCCCTCCATGTGGGCGAATTCCCGATACCTGCGGTCGATGAGGAAATTGCTCAGCTCCCGGCTTTAGATGTCCTTTCTCGGCGCGAGATTGCGCGAGTTTTGGAAGCTGAATCGCGTACAACTACCGTCTCTGACGCAATGGCCATCAAGAGGTCCGGCCTGGCCTACGTTCGGGATATTTCTGACTTCGAGTATCTCTGCAGTTTCACGACGCCTAGGCCTTCCGAAGCCTACAGGCGTGCCGTGGGCGATTTCATCGCAAGTCATGTCGGGAGGTACGTGCGCGGTCCCTACGACATGAGGTACCTCCGAGTCCTTGAGGCTCGCACCCAGCTGGTCAGTCAGGCAATGAAGGTCAAAACGGCCGGTCTGGTGGCGGTCAGATCGGTCCACGATTTCCTGGAGCTGCTCCCGTTTTCGGTTTCAAATCCGTCTGAGGCATACAGGGTAGCGGTTTCTTCATTTGTCGCGCAGCATGTCCGATCGGCTTTGGACCGATACTCTCCCATCTATCTCATCGTCGAAGTGGAAAAGTTCACCAAGACCGTCACTGACGCAATGGCCGTAAAGAACGCCGGCCTCGTGGCGGTGCATTCGAAGTCCGATCTGCTGGACCTTGCTCGTTACTCGACCAATAATCCCTCGGCCGCGTACCGCCAAGCCGTGAGCAACTTCATCAGGGCCAATATCGATCGGTTCCCCCCGCGCTAAGGTAAATCGAGGGCATTCAATTGGAGCCATGAAAAAAAGAAGGTTGCAGGTCCGGTGCATGACCTCCCAGCAGACTTGCGCAGGTCCATCGTCTCGAATCCTGAAAGCAAGGCCGCCTGGGAGGACATCACTCCCTTGGCGCGCAACGAGTGGATTTGCTGGGTGACCTCGGCGAGGCTCCCGGAAACGCGCAAGCGACGGATCGAGCGGGCGCGCGAGGATCTCATCCAGGGGAAGCGTCGCCCGTGCTGTTGGCCGGGTTGCCCACATCGCCGGCCATCGGCGAAGAAATGGTTTTAAGCTCGGCGCGTTAGTTTTTCTTGGGAAAAGGCAACCCGTCCTTTCATCATCAGAAGCGCGTGGAATCCCAGTAATCAGGCAGGGGATCTTCAGGGATTCAGCTAGAGAAGCAGGTTAATGCTTCCGAGCGTCAGATAAAAAGCTATGGACGTCGAGTCCGCCGTATTGAAGAATTTCGGGCAAACAGCAGTTCGTTCTCCATTCACGCAGTTCCATTGCCTTAGGAGGATTACCCGTGCCGTTGGTTTCAAAGCTTATCGCGTGTCTTGTGATCCTGATTCTGCCCGTCGTCGGATTCACCGCCGAGAAGGGGGATCGCTACCTGATCAAATTCCGTCCGACAGTCGCGGCTTCCTCCGCGAAAAACCACCTATCCAGCCTGGGCATGGAGGTTCAAAAGCACTTTAGCGAGATCGATGTCTATTCTGTGAGGCTCGAGGACGTGTCTCGGTTCAAGGAAAGCATCGAGGGGATGTCCGATCAGATCGCATACATCGAACGCGATGCCCAAGTGAGGGCACTGGCGGTTCCCAATGACGAGCTCTGGAGAACTCAGGTGAATCTCGCTCGAGCTCAGCTCGAATCGGCATGGGATCTGGCCACTGGATCGGCTTCGATCGTTATCGGCGTGAGCGATTCAGGAGTGGCTCTCGATCATCCCGATCTGAAAAACAGGATCTGGACCAATCCCCGTGAAGTGCCCGGGAATGGCGTGGACGATGATGGCAACGGCTACGTCGATGACGTGCACGGGTGGGATATGGTCGGGAACGACCCCGACCCGAACGACGAGAACAAGCATGGAACGCACGTCGCCGGAATCATCGGGGCCGAGGCGAATAACGGGATCGGGATCAGCGGCGTCAATTGGGACGTCAGGATCATGCCAGTTCGCTTCTTGGACAGATCCGGCAGCGGAAGCAATAGCGGTGGAGTGGAGACCATTCTTTACGCCGCTAACAATGGTGCGCGAGTCCTGAATTGCAGCTGGGGAGGAAGCGAATTCTCCCAGGCGATCGAAGACGCCATCAAGTACGCCTATAGCAAGGGAACTTTGGTGATCGCGGCCGCTGGAAACGATGGGCAGGACTCGGATTACCGACCCTTGTATCCCGCCGCCTATGCTCACGCTGGAGTGCTCTCGGTGGCAAGCTCCGATAGAGTGGGAGGTCTTAGCAACTTCTCCAACTATGGCAGGTTCTCGGTCGATGTGGTCGCACCGGGTTCGCAGATCCTCTCCTCCGTGCTCAATGGGGGGTATGCAAGACTCAGCGGTACGTCGATGGCGAGTCCGGTGGTCAGTGGAATCGCGGGGCTGATTCTTTCCCGTCGTCCCAACTTGGGAGTGCAGGAGCTGCGCAATGCCCTCATCAATGCCGTCTACCAGCGTGTAGGGTATGTCGGACGAATCTCAAGCGAAGGGGACATCAATGCGCGAAAAGCGGTGCAACAGCTGGATCAAGGATTTCAAGTCTGGCCGAGCAGACTGAACCTGAAGAAGGGCGATCAATACGGGTTGACGGCCTTCGGAGGAGTAGGCGCCGTTCAATGGAGCGTATCGCCCTCGGGAGCCGCTGTAGTGAATGCATCAGGCGTGATCACGGCGAATGAGGTTGGCGAAGTGGAAGTTAGGGCATCCGATGCGAGCGGGGCGCTTTCTACTGTCGCTCGAATCTCCATCGCTGAAGGCCCGGCCTCGCCGCCAGTCGGTGGGTGTTCTGCGCTCACAAACCCCGTCAGGCTGACAGGCAGTGACGAAGCAAGCGCATTGGCCAGCTGGAGCCTTCCGTTTCTGGTGGGTTTCGTGGCGACTCGTAGGCGCAGGAGGAGAAAGGATCTCAGGAGCTGATCGTTCGAAGCTCCGTTCAGCTGTCGGCTCTATTTTGGAAGGTAGGGTCGATTCGATAGGGCCCGTGTCCATTGAGGACACGGGCTTTTTTGTAGGGCGAGTAAGGGGAGTGTCCTGAATTTTGTGTAACTGGCTTCAATCCAGTAGTCTCTGTTCAT
>CAYNDM010000279.1:0-4310 GCA_964395265.1 uncultured Bacteriovoracaceae bacterium | reverse complement strand
TGGCCTGGCGCGAAGTCGCGCGGCGGATCGCCCACGAGATCAAGAACCCGCTGACCCCGATCAAGCTCTCGGCTCAAAGGCTGCAGCGCCGGATGGGAGATTACCGGGGACGGGATGCCGAGCTGCTTCAGGAGTGCACGGAGACCATCATCAAGCACACGGACGAGCTCAAGGAGATGGTCAACGAGTTCTCCAACTTTGCCCGATTTCCTGAAGCCAATCCCGCTCCGTATGACCTGAATGCGGCCGTCAAGGAAGTCGTCAGTCTCTTTCAGCAGGCTCACCCCAAGATCCATTTCAACTTCAAGCCGGAACACAAGTTGCCCATCTTTGAGTTCGATCGCGACCAAATCAAGCGGGTGATGATCAACCTGCTGGACAACGCCGTGGCGGCGCTGGGCAAGGCCCAGGCCGGCAAGCAGCAGATCGTCGATCTGGAGACCCACTACCACGAGCGCCTGCAGATGGCCGTGATCACGGTGAAAGACAATGGTCCCGGGATGACCGAAGAGGTCAAAGCACGGGTTTTCGAGCCTTATTTTTCGACGAAAAGGGAAGGCACCGGGCTCGGCTTGGCGATCGCCAAACGCATCGTCAATGATCATGACGGGTTCATCCGGCTCCAGTCGGCGCCGGGCGAAGGAACCCAGTTTTTCATTGAGCTTCCCACGGCGGTAAAGAACAGTTTAGTACTGCGCTCGACGGCTCTCGAGGCGCAGGCTTCGGAACAGGGGGAATGAAATGGCTCGCTCCGTACTGATCATAGACGATGAAACCTCCATCCTGCAGTCCCTGGGAGGGGCTCTCAGGGACGAAGGCTACCAGATACGAACCGCCGTCTCGGGTTCGGAGGGACTCGAGGCGCTTCGATCCGATCGTCCGGACGTGGTCATTCTCGATATCTGGATGCCGGATATGGACGGCCTCGAGACTCTCAAGCTCATCAAGAACGAATGGCCCGACCAGCCCGTCATCATGATGTCCGGCCATGGTACCATCGAGACGGCCGTTCGCGCCACGAAGCTAGGCGCTTTTGATTTCGTGGAAAAACCGCTTTCCCTGGAGCGGGTCCTGGTTCTTTTGCAGAACGCCCTGAGCGTCCAGGATCTTGCGCGGGAGAATCAGGCACTACGCAAGCAGGTCCAAAAGCACCGCACCTTGGTGGGCGAGAGCCCGGCCATGAAGCACATCCAGGAGATGATCAAGCGCGTGGCGCCGACGACCGGCTCAGTGCTGATCACGGGCGAGAGTGGCACCGGCAAGGAGCTCGTGGCTCATAGCATCCATGCGCTTTCCTCCAGGTACAACAAGCGCTTTATCGAAATGAACTGCGCCGCGATCCCCGAGGAGCTGATCGAAAGCGAGCTTTTCGGGCATGAAAGAGGCGCTTTCACCGGGGCGACCCAGCTTCGTCGCGGCAAATTCGACCTGGCCAACGGCGGAACGCTTTTTCTGGATGAGATCGGTGACATGTCCATGAAGACGCAGGCCAAGATCCTGAGGATTCTGCAGGAACAGAAGTTCGAGCGGGTCGGCGGCTCTCAGACGATCTCGGTGGATGTCCGAATCGTGGCCGCGACGAACAAGGATCTCAAGACGGAGATCCAGAAAGGACAGTTTCGCGAGGACCTTTTTTATCGCCTTAACGTCATTCCGTTCGTCGTTCCCCCGTTGAGGGATCGGAAGGCGGATATTCCCCTTCTTGCTGATCACTTTCTTAAGGAATTCTCGGTGACGCACGGAAAGGCCTACCGCCCGTTGACGCCCGAAGGGCTGGCTGTCCTGACCAGCTACTCCTGGCCGGGCAACGTGCGCGAGCTCAAGAACCTCGTTGAGCGTATCATTATTCTCACGACTGAGAGCGACCGGGGTCGGGCGATTTCTGCCGCCGACCTACTCTCCCACCTTCAAGAGGATGCCCTGGCGCTCAAAAGCGATGAAAGCGCGACTCTGATGGTCCAGGCTTCGAAGAATCTTCGAGATGCCCGTCAGGAATTCGAAAAAGAGTTTATTCTCAAGACCTTAAAGGAACAGGAGTGGAACGTCTCCAAGACCGCGGCAGTTCTGGGGATCGAACGCAGCCACTTGCACCGCAAGATCAAGTCCTTTGGGATCGAAGAGCGCGAGTGATCCGGCTTCCCCTCAAGGGGAGTAAGCCTAGAGCCCCTGCCGATCCTCTGGTATGACCGAACTCTCGGAGGCAGATCATGGCTGAAAAGATCACACCCAGGACTCAGGATTTTTCCCAGTGGTATCAGGATATCGTCATCCAAGCCAAGCTGGCTGACTACAGTCCCGTCAAGGGCTGCATGGTCATCCGACCCAATGGCTACTCGATCTGGGAGCAGATCCAAAAGGAGCTCAATGCCAGGATCAAGAAGCGTGGGGTGAGGAATGCTTACTTCCCGCTCTTCATTCCTGAGAGCTTCCTGACGAAAGAGGCCGAGCACGTCGAAGGATTCGCCCCGCAATGCGCGGTAGTAACCTATGCCGGCGCCAAGGATCTCGAGGAACGGCTCGTTGTTCGTCCCACCTCGGAGACGATCATCAACAGCATGTTCGCCAAATGGATCCAGTCCTATCGGGATCTCCCGCTGCTGATCAACCAATGGGCGAACGTCGTGCGATGGGAAATGAGGACGCGGCTTTTTCTGCGCACCACCGAGTTTCTCTGGCAGGAGGGACACACCTGCCATGCCACAGCGGAAGAAGCCGAGCAGGAAGCTCGCGCCATGCTCGATGTCTATCGGCAGTTCGCCGAAGACGTGCTCGCGATGCCAGTCGTTGCGGGTCGGAAGAGTGAAAGCGAGAAATTCGCCGGAGCTTTGAGAACATACTGCATCGAAGCGATGATGCAGGACAAGAAAGCCCTTCAAGCTGGCACTTCCCACAATCTTTCGAGCAACTTCGCACAGGCTTTCAACACCAAGTTCCTGGATAGCGATGGCAAGCAGAAGTTCGTCCACCAGACGAGCTGGGGAGTGTCTACTCGCCTGATCGGGGGAATGATCATGACCCATTCCGATGACAAGGGTCTGGTCCTCCCGCCTCGGCTCGCGACCACGCACGTGACTCTGGTGCCGATTCTCTCGAACGCCGCCGCCAAGGCCAAAGTCCTCGAAACCTGTGATCGACTGAGCGCGGCCATTTCCGAGCATGCCGATGTGAAGCGGCTTCCGTACGAGGTGGGGGTCGAAGTCGACAAGGACGAGACCAAGCAGCCTGGATGGAAGTTCCATGAGCTGGAGCTGCTTGGAGTCCCGGTTCGAATCGAAGTCGGGCCACGCGATCTCGAAAAGGGTCAGGTCGTGATGACCCGGAGAGATGAAGGCAAGAAGGAATTCGTTCCGATGGCCGATGTCCCAACGCGCGTGGCACAGCTGCTTACCAGCATGCAGAGGGACCTGCTCGAGAAGGCACGGAGCTTTCGCGAGGCCAACACTCATGAGGTCGGTGATTATGAGGACTTCAAGAAGAAGATCGACGAGCCCGGAGGTTTTTTCATCGCGAACTGGGACGGCGACGCGGCAGTCGAGGCCAAGATCAAGGAAGAGACCAAGGCGACCATCCGCTGCCTGATTCTGGACAATGATTTCGAGCCGGTGAAGGATTCGGGTCCTTGTATTGTCAGCGGGAAGCGAGGCGGCGTGCGCGTGATTTTTGCTAAGAGCTATTGAGGTCGAGCCGTGACGGGACAAGACGACAAAGGAAATAAGATGCCGCATAACCATCGGACGGATTTGATTGTCGCACTGGATTATCCTCGTGCCGACTGGGCCATGGAAATGGTCGAGAAGTTGGGCGATCTGCCGGTCATTTACAAAGTCGGATTCGAGCTCTTCATGGGCGGGGGACCCGACTTCGTTCGTGAGCTGGTTCATCGCAAGCACCGTGTTTTTCTCGATCTGAAATTCCACGATATTCCGAATACGGTCGCCCGGGCCGCGAAGCAGGCGGCGCTGCTGCAGGTCGAGATGTTCACGGTCCATCTGGCGGGAGGCGCGGCGATGGTCAAGGCCGTGGCCGACGAGATGGAGAGTATTCCCGCGCTCAAACCCAAGATCCTAGGCGTGAGCGTGCTCACGTCTTTCAATGACGTGGGATGGGGAGCAGTCACGAAAGCGCTTACCGGGCATGCCGTCGATGTCCCAGAATCTGTTTACGGGCTGGTGGAGCATGCGACCGCCTGGGGTGCCGACGGCGTGGTTTGCTCCGCGCTGGAGCTCCCCCGCATTCGAGAGCGGTATCCGGCACTCTATACTGTCGTTCCTGGAATCCGCCCCGAAGGCGCCGGCATGAATGACCAGGAG
>CAYNDM010000278.1:1416-4348 GCA_964395265.1 uncultured Bacteriovoracaceae bacterium | reverse complement strand
ACCCGAGTCTGTAGAAGTCAGGCCCTGAAGTGTCCAGTGCAGGGGCGCAGTCCAATCGGGCTCCTAACTCGAACAGCCTTTTCCTCAAGTGCGTTAAGCAATAAGCGTGTCGAAAATCGCCAGCCCCTGGAGCGCTGCACCTCGGGCGCCGGAGGTGCTGATCCGGTGCGGGCGTCCTGAATTCCACATTTTCTCAAGATTTGCTTTCGCACTATTCGTATTTTGCGACACTGCTGTCCGGCTCGCGCCGTCATAACGGCAGCATGAGCTGAGGCCCGGGCGGATGCCGGGTCACCCTGGGCAAGTCGCCAAGAAGTCTGGAAATTGGCTCTCTGAGTAACAGCAGCGTCCCGATGATCGCGACTGCGTCGGTGATCGAGATCGAGGTCTTCAATGCGTACCGGAGCGTTTGCACGAGTAGGTAGCCTGGTCGGCCCTGAGTCCTCGTGTCCGGTCATGCTCATTGGAGTTCACGACAGTCTCCGACCTTGAAGACATACAGAAGGTCATAGTATTCGCGATCGACTTCAAGCACGACACGGCGCTTTCTGTTTTCCCTAATTGCTTGAAGATCGGCATCGATTTGCGCGATGGTTATCGAAGCACAACCTTCGGCGATCTCGGGAAATGCTTTTCTCCAAGCGTGCTCTCTCTTTTTAAGCTTCTTCTGTGCGCGTTTCTTCTCTCTTTCGGACTATTGGGGAATTGGTCTAGAAAGTTTCCGAAGTCTCGGGCTTGGGCGGAATTACAAACGACCGCCATCATGAGCGAAAGGGAAACAACGATCCACGAACGCATAGTCGTACCACCATAGTGATTCAGTAGTATTGGGAGGGTGGTTAACATGCGGCGGAAAGAAGAGGTAGAAAAATAATTCTATGCGTCATTTTTTCTGTCTCTTCTCGCTCGTCTCAACACGACCTAGCGGCGCGTCTGGTAGCTGACCCTGGCTGTGCTAGAATCAGAAGTAACAGCTGGAGGATCCCCATGATCCCTTTCGAGAATTGGAGCGCTACGACTTGGATAATTCAGGCGATTTTGGGAATTTTGGCGCTTTTCTACGCCAACTTCATTGAATGGGCTTTTCACCGTTACGTGCTTCACGGGCTTGGCAAAAGGAGAGGAAGCCTTTGGAGCTTCCACTGGGCCGAGCATCACCGAAACGCGCGAAGGCATGATTTCCTGGATCCTGACTATCGAAGCTCCCTTCTCAAATGGAACGCCCAGAGCAAAGAGCTGGTAGCGCTGCTGATCGGCGGGATCGTGCATCTGCCGCTTCTCTTCCTGGCCCCGCTGGCTTACGGAGCCTTGCTGTACGCGGGCATGAACTACTACTACGTTCATCGCAAATCCCACTTGGACCCTGAGTGGGCCAAGGCCAATTTGCCATGGCACTACGCCCACCATATGGAGCGAAACCAGGACGCCAACTGGTGCGTGACTCGACCCTGGTTCGACCGGCTCCTGGGAACTTCTTTTTCTTCGAGAAAGTAGAGCTAGAGCAACGCCACCGTGCACCCAAGCTGCGCGAGCGTCAGGCGGGAGCGGTAGGCCAGACACTTGACTGAAGAAAGGCTCACGCCCAGCTTTCGCGCGATCTCAGGATAGGTCAGCTGATGCACGACGCGCAACCAGATCACTCGCCGCTGCGGCCTGGTGAGCGCCTTGGCGAAATTCTTGAGCAGTCTCCTCCTCAGTCTCCGCTCCACGAGCATCTCGGCACCAGGGTCCTGGGTTGGAATCAATTCTTCAAGCGGTTTACGGCGCGATTCGCCGTCGTCGTCGCGCGACGCTTCGCGGGGCCTCAGTCGTCTCAGATGGTCCGTGATCGAGTTGTTGGCGATGCTCCAGATCCAGGTCGAGAGAGCGAAGCGAGGCTGATAGCTCTCGCGCGCTTTGTACACTTTGAGAAAAACCTCTTGGGCGACGTCTCGTGCGGCCTCTTTGTCCCGCAGCTTCTGAAAGGCGAGATCCAAGATGGGCTTCGAGAAGCGCTTGTACACTTTTTTGAAGGCCTCTTCGTCTCCCCTTCTGAACGCCTCGATGAGCGACTCGGACTCCGTGTCCCTGCGAAGCGACTGGGGCACCACGAATCCCGATATCGCGAGCGGGATCTTCCTGAACCGCGTGACTCCATTGAACATCAGGACAGATGATATGTTACATAATGTGAGTTGATCAAACTTTTGTTCGACACCTTTCGTGTTTCTCGAGCGTACACCCTTCAAAACGAACAATTTCGACATAAGGAGTTAGCATCATGGAAGATAAGGGTGGTGATCGGTTCCATTTTGGAGCGAAAATCGAGCACGGAAGCCGTGTTGGAACCAGATTGGGACTACTCCTGGCGACTGCCTTCCTTTTCGCCGGACTGAGCGCGTGCAAAGGCGACCCCGAGCTCGGCCCGGTCCTGGGCGTGGGCGAGGTGACCGGGGTTCCCCAGGAGATCCCGCAAGAGCCTTTGGATCCGAATCCAGGCAGCGGCAACTCGAGCGCCCCCAGTACTCTCCTGGGCGAGAGCTGCCATTCCGATGACCCGGATCGGCTCTGTCTGTCGCTCAAGTACGTGGTCTATAAGAATTCCCAGGGAGATCCGGTCGTATCGGAGCAGGGCGCCCTCAGCAATCTGAAAGCGATCAATCAGGTCTGGTCCCAGTGTCGAATCGCTTTCGAGATCGGAGAGTACTTTGCGGTCGATCCCGAGCTCTACGATCTGAACTTCAACACCCGCACCTCGTCCGAGCTGAATTCGATTCGCAGGGCTTTCGTCGACAATGAAACTCTGCTGGTCGTGACCACCGGCACCTGGGCGGGAACTCTGGGGGCCGGCTCGGCCAACGCCTGGACCATGATGCCGGGAGGCAGCCCTTACGGGGTCGTGCTCGAAGCTCCCGTGGGAGAGTATCCCAACATCATCGCCCACGAGCTGGGG
>CAYNDM010000278.1:0-1406 GCA_964395265.1 uncultured Bacteriovoracaceae bacterium | reverse complement strand
GTTCGTCATCGCGCTCGGCTCGCTGATCCTGTTCCACGAGCTGGGGCACTACCTGAATCTCGGGCACGTGAACGATTCGAGCGACGTGATGAACGCGATCATTTATCAAGGCTCGACCAAACTCACCGCGAGCCAGTGCTCGACGGCGCGATCGGCCGCTCAGTACTTCTGGAAGGCGATGCTCCGATGACCACGCGATTGGGCCGCTTGCTTCCGGTCGCCGCGACCGCTCTTGCGCTTGCGGCTTGTAATAGTCCATCTGTTGTTACTCCCAACGGAGCGGCGCCGGCAGGCAGCGTGACTCCGCCGCTTTCGGATCCGGGCCAGTCCCCCACTGAGCCGCCCGCTTCTGACGATCAGAGGGTCTATTTCACGGATGTCCTTCTTTTCGCCGGGAGTGGCACATGGAGCGCAGAAGTCGCTTCGCTCGAGTCGATCCTGAAGAACGCGGGGGCGAGTTACCGAAAGATCAGCTCATCCGAGCTCAATGCGATGTCGCTCGAAGAGATCACGGAGTATGGGCTGCTGCTCTTTCCTGGAGGATCTGGGGGGACTCAGGCGCGAAGCCTGACCTCGAGCACTCATGCCCGTCTTAGGCAAGCGGTTCAGGAGGAGGGCGTGAGTTATCTGGGGTTCTGCGCGGGCGCCTTTATCGCTGTTGCACCCGCGCCGAAGCCGGGACAGGACGTGAGCTACGGGCTCGGAGTGGTCGATGGAGAGATCCTTGACTACTACTACTTGGAATACCGAGGCGTCACTGCCGCCATGACTCTCGAGACGTTCGCCGACGGCAGCACGCGCGACCTGCTTTGGTATGGCGGGCCCGTAACTCCTGAGGTCCCGGGCGGTGTGATCGCTCGCCACCCCGATGGCACTCCCGCCATCTCCCAAATGAGTTCGGGAAATGGCTTTGTGATCCTATCAGGGCCTCATCCTGCGGCTCCTCAGAGTATCCGAAACACGTTCGGGCTCGTCGACAAGGATGGCCTGGACTATGACCTGGCCTGGAAACTCATCGACGCTGCCTTGAGGAGAGCGCCTTTACCTGCGTTCTGAGTTTTCGGGGTCAGGCTCATACTTTGAGGCAGTAGGTTTCGACCAGGGAGAAGAGCCGGTCTAGGTCGATCGGCTTCTTCAGGCTGCCGCGAGTGCCGGGGAGGGGCTGATTGGAATCGGCAACCGCTGAAACGACCACGATCGGAAGCTTCGAGAGGCGCTCGTCCGCGCGTGCCTGCTCGAGAAACTCCCAGCCATTCATCACTGGCATCATGAGGTCGAGCAGGATCAAGGACGGCGGGTCGATTCTTTCCAGCAGCTCGAGAGCTTGCTTCCCATTGGATGCGACTTGAACCGGATAGTACTCGATCGCCAGCGCATCACGGATCGCCTCGGCAATACCCCTGTCG
>CAYNDM010000277.1:1617-4367 GCA_964395265.1 uncultured Bacteriovoracaceae bacterium | reverse complement strand
CTCGTAATAAAGAGGTACGATCACCGCATCCTGCTCGAGCAGGATCCTCTGAGCCTCGGTATAGAGCGCTTCGCGGCCCTTCTCAGAGGAGCGGGCTTTGAGGACGAGCTCATCGTACTTGGCGTTCTTCCAGGCGGTGCGGTTGTTTCCAGACCCGCTCGTGAAAAGCGACATGAAATTATCCGGATCCGGGTAATCCGCGCTCCAGCTCAAGATGAACGCAGGGTTTTTCTTCAGGTCGAGCTCCGACCGGAAGGTCTTGTGATCGTAAGGCTGAATCACGACGTTTAGCCCGAGGTTCTTCTTCAGCTCCTGCTGAATATACTGGGAAAGCGTCACAGGGCGCTCCCAATTCGGGATGACCATTCGAACCGTCAGCTTCGCTTTCGGATCCAGCCCAGAAGCCTTGAGCTCGGCACGGGCGCGGGCCGGGTCATAGGGCAAGCCCACGCTTTGCGAGTGAGCCAGCATCTTTGGAGGAATGAACGAGCTGGCGGGCATCTGGTTGCCGAAGAGCAGGTTGCCGAACTGGGTATTGTCGATCGCCATTGCAATCGCCCGCCTGACTCGAACATCAGATACTCCCGGCTGATTGACTACGAATCCCAAGTAGCCGGTCTTGAGGTACGGAAACGCCTTGAGCTGAGGCGAACCCTGGAGCCGTTGCAGATCCATCGACGGGATGTCCGTCATGAAATCCAGCTTGCCCGATTCAAAAAGACTCAACGCGGTCGAATCGTCTTTCACGACCCAAGCCACGATCTCCTCGATGCTGCCGTGCTCTCCGTAATAGTTCGCGTTGGGCTTGAGGATGATCTTTGACTCGGGCTCGTGAGCCGCCAGGACATAGGGCCCCACCGTCACCATCTTCCCGGGCTTGGTCCAGTTCGATCTATGCTTCGAAACAATGTCTTCGCGAAGCGGAAAGGTCACCCAAAAACTTGGGATATAGATCCAATGCGCGACAGGCTGCGCGAGCTTGACCTGAAGGGTCTGGGCATCTAGCGCTTTGACCCCGACTTGCTTGAAGTCCTTGATCTTGCCCTGGGTGAACTTCTCGGCGTTCTCGACGTCGAAAAGGAAGTAGGCATAAGAAGCCGCCGTTCCCGGCGTCAGCAGGCGCTTCCAGCTATAAACGAAGTCCTGGGCGTGTAGCGGCTTTCCGTCAGACCACTGGATGCCCTTGCGCAGCTTGAAAGTATAGGTCCTGCCGTCCTTGCTCTTCTCCCAGCTTTCAGCCAAAGCGGGCTTGACCTGAAGATCGGAGTCGAGAGTGACCAGGCCCTCCATCAGGTTGATCATCAGGTAGTTCTCAACCGGCGTGTGCGCGAGATTCCAGTCCAGGGTCTCGGGCTCGCCGATCAGGCGCATATGAAATGTCTTGCTTGCCCAAGCTGTCTGGCCCAGAAGACAAAGAGCTAGCGCCGCCGCGCTCAGCGAGCGCCTGCCAGTTTTGAATGAGATCATGAGCGAGTCACTCCTCAAGATTCTGGATTTCGACGACCACGTCGCCGTGAAGTTTCGCCTGGCAACCCAGGCGGGAATCCGCCGTCACATCCATTGCGACCCGCTCCAAACGCTCCTGCTCGTCCTCTTCCATCTCGGAAAGATTCGGCATCCCCGACTTGACGATCACATGGCAGGTCGTACAGGCACAGAAGCCCCCACAGGCATGCTGCATCGGAATATCATGACTGATCGCCACGTCCAGGATGCTTTCGCCTTCGCGCGCATCCAGGGTCAGATTCATCGGCATAAATGTGATCTTCGGCATTCCAACCTCGGCTCGGCGACGCTCCGCTAGCGCTGATTGGCTTGATTGATGGCCTCTTTGACCAGAAGCTCAGCAAGCCTCACCGTGGAGTCGCTCAGTTCTCTCGCAGCGGATCGGACTTGGGCCGTGTCGGTCCCTTGAAGAGCTCGGCGGAGCCCCTCGAGTTTCTCCTCAATGCGCTGCGCATCTTCTTTTGACAGAAGACGATATGCGTCAGGAAGCTTTTTCTCCACATTTCGAAGCACGGGCTCGGCCTGATTCCTGGCTTCCGCCAACTCACGATAGCGAATATCGCTCTCGGCGTTCTCCATGCTCGCGATCAACATCTCCTCGACCTGTTGATCGGTTAGCCCAAAACTGGGCCGAACCTCGATGGACTGTTCGTTCCCGCTGAGAAGATCTTTGGCGGCCACCTGAAGGATCCCGTCCGCGTCGATGAGGAAGGTGACTTCGACACGAGCGCTGCCCGCTGGCATGGGCTTGATGCCCTTAAGCTTGAAGCGGCCCAGGCTTCGATTGTCTTCGACGCGCTCACGTTCGCCTTGCACGATATGGATATCAACGGCGGTCTGGTTATCGACGAAGGTGGTGAAAGTCTCGCGCGCGGAAGTGGGAATCCGGGTGTTCCGCGAAATCAGGGGCGCGGTCAATCCGCCATAAGTCTCGATACCCAAAGTCAACGGAACAACGTCCAGAAGCAGGAAATCCTTGTTGTTGCCTGCCAGGATATCGGCCTGAATCGCCGCCCCGATGGCCACGACCTCGTCCGGATGCACGGAGGTATTGGGCTCGCGCTGAAAGATCTCCCGCGCGACTTGCTGGACGAGCTGAAGCCGCGTCGGCCCGCCGACCATCACCACGTCCGTCAGGTCTCCTGGCTTCAGGCCCGCGTCCTTGAGCGCAGCTTCGCATGACGAACGCGTCTCCTCGAGAATGAGCCTCGCTCTTTTCTCGAAATCCTCGAGAGTCCATTCCC
>CAYNDM010000277.1:0-1607 GCA_964395265.1 uncultured Bacteriovoracaceae bacterium | reverse complement strand
CGCTTGTTTTAGCCGCGCTCCGCGGCATCGCTCCGCTCAGCCATGAGCTGGCGGTCCTGGCGCGCATCGAGTCCCCATCGATCCCGGATATCGGCGATCGCCTGATCGACGATCACTCGGTCGAGATCATCCCCTCCGAGCGCCGTATTGCCACGAGTAGCGAGCACTTCGAAGATCCCGTTGTGAAGCCTGAGGATCGAGATGTCGAAGGTGCCGCCGCCGAGATCATAAACCGCGATCAATCCCTCGCCCTTGCGATCAAGCCCGTAAGAGAGCGCGGCGGCCGTGGGTTCATTGATGATCCGAAGCACTTCAAGGCCGGCTAGTCTCCCCGCAGTGCGCGTGGCTTGTCTCTGGCTGTCATTGAAGTACGCCGGCACGGTGATCACCGCGCGGGTCACGGCCGTCCCGAGTGCGCTCTCGGCCGAAGCTTTGAGTTCCCGGAGGATCATGGCGGAGATTTCGATGGCTGTGTACTGCCGACCGCCCACTTCGATTCGCGGGAGCCCGTCTCCTTCAACGATCCGGTAAGGCAACGATCGCGAGCTTTCTCGCAGGTCCTCGAACCCGCGCCCCAAAAGGCGCTTCACAGAAAATACGGTATGCTCCGGGTCCTCGATGCGCTTTCGCTTGGCCGCGTACCCGATGACAGGCTTGCCCTCCGAGAACGAAACAATCGAAGGAACCAGGCGGGTTCCTTCGCGGGAAGTCAGGATCTCGGGAGCCCCATCGCGGACCCAGGCCACCAAGCTATTCGTGGTTCCGAGGTCGATTCCGATGATGGGAGAAGAAGAGTTCAGCCTAGGGCTTTCGATCTGTATGGGCATGAAAATCTATCCCGCCTGCAGACGCGCGCGGATGCGCTCTACGTCTCGTTGCAACGATTTAAGGTAATTCTTCGACTTGACCCTTTGAAAAAGGGATTCGAGCGGGGCCCGTGCCCCGCTCTCATCGTACTGACTCTCGAGTTCGGCGATCCGCTTCTCCTCATTCTCGATCGCGTCTTTGAGCTCCGCCTCGAAAGCGATGAGCTTGGGGCCCGCATGCTGCGGGTCCTCGGCAAGCGAGTCCTGGATATCGAACCAATTTTCCGCCAGCTCCATGGGAAGCAGACCTTGAGCCCCCTTCTTGCCGCTCTCGTCGGCATCGGGCTTGAGCCCCTCGAGCTCCAAAAGATAGAAGCGCAAGGCATCGCGGTCCCGAAGCGTGTTGTACGCCTGATTCAGGAAGCTCATCCGGTCCAGCGAGTTTTTCTGCGCCTGGGATCCGGAACCGGTGAATCGATCCGGATGGAGCGCTCGCGAGAGGCGATAAAACGTTTCTTGCAACCGCGCCGGATCCTGCTTGAAAGCCCGCTGCGCGCCGAGCGCGCTGAAGTACGTCTCGCCTGGCAAGTGCCAAGGCTGAGGATATCCGCAGTTACCGCAGAGATGCGGCGCGAATTCCCCATGCAGCGGCTGAGAGCAGCTCGCGCATCGAGGATCGAGATCAGGCTGAGAAGCTGGAACCGCAACCACAGGTACGTTTGGCGTTTGGATTATTGAACACGAAGCCGCTGCCGTTCAAGCCATCGGTGAAGTCCAGGATCGTGCCGTTGAGGAAAAGAT
>CAYNDM010000276.1:0-4377 GCA_964395265.1 uncultured Bacteriovoracaceae bacterium | reverse complement strand
CCCGAATCGCTCGAGGTCGTAGCGGCATGAGTAACTTTCAAAAATCTCGTCAGCGCAACAGCCGTTGCCAGTGTGAATGTACCAGAGCGACTGAGATCGCGCCCATTTCAGGAGCTTCCCTACGGTAGAGGTGTAAAAGTCGCTGTTCTTACTCATGCAGCTCCTTTGGAAGCTTGTCCTCTCGCAAAGACTTGAGCCAGTTCAAATCGCCCTTCCGCGCTGAATAAAGAAGCGCGCACGCCGCCAACGCCGCCAATGTCACGATACTGCCCAGGATCCGCGCCAGGTCCTGTCCTTCTCCCGCGGCTTGTATCGCGTCGACGCATGGAACCAGCGTGAGAGCGAGAGCGACCAACACGAGGGACGCGTTGGCCGCGAGAAAAAAACGCGTATTGATCCTGCGCGCGAGCACGGAGCGCGGTTCTTCGGTCTTTCCTTTCAGGAGTGGATTGACCGGCCCGCTCGGCTGAGGGCGCCTTCGTATGATCAACCCGGAGACTAATCGCAGAAAAATCGGGATTCCCAGTGCGAGCAGAGCCGACAAAACAACCACATAATAGACGTCCCAGCCGCTCGGCATTTTTTCTCCGTAGTTCTAAGGGCTTTTGATCAAAAAAGGGTACTGAAGTTGAATTTTGGTGTCAAGGTCGGTAGATTTTCTGAGCCCTTGAACACTCCATTCACCATGCGATCGAGCCGAACCGATACCGTGATCCGATCCGTCCTCGAAGGGACCGGGCCCATTCGCGTTCAAGGCTCGACACCAACAGCCCGAGCGCTCATTCTCGCTCGACTGGCGCGGCATACGAACATGCCATGCGTCGTCATCTGTGCCGATGATGATTGCGCGAGTGAACTCGCTTCGGACATCGAAACCCTTTCGCGAGAAGTGGATGGAGAAAACCTGACCGCCCATCAACTTCCGGGCTGGGAGCATTCTCCCTACAGCCCAGTCACTCCTTCACTCCGGAGCCGGTTGGCCCGCATCGCGACCCTGTCACGCTTGATCGAAGAAGCCGGGCCAAGCATCGTGGTGACGACGATCGCGGCGGCCAGCCAGGCAACGCTCCCTCCTGAAATCTTTCGCCAGAACAGCCTTAGAATCGCAGTCGACCAGAGCGTAGGCACACGCGAAGAGCTAACCCGGAGACTGGTGAGCGCAGGCTACCTTCGAATCGACCCGGTCGAGGACCCGGGAACCTTCGCGGTGCGAGGGGAGATCATCGATGTCTTTCCGCCTGGACGGGAACGACCGATTCGAATCGAGCTCTTCGACGACGTGGTCGAGCGCATTCGCGAATACGACCCCGCTACCCAGCGCGCCTCAAGCGAAGGCACCGGCGAGCTGAAGCAGGTCGTTCTCCCTCCCGCGCGAGAAGTCCTCATCAATCCGGACACCCAAGGGAGAATTAGGGAGCGCCTCAAGGCCTGGGCTGACGACGCGGGGATCCCTCGCACCGTTCGCGACCCAGTCATTGAATCCATCCAAGACGGGATCTACCCGGATCACAGCGATACCTGGGCGCCGTTCGCATACGAGCGATCCAGCAACATATGGGACTACCTCCCAAGCGGCGGTATGGTCATCTGGAACGACGAGCTCAGCTGCCAGCAGCGATGGGACGAGTTTCTGACGGAGCAAAAGCGCCTGGCCGACGAAGCACCTACCAGCGGGACTCTGGCCCCTCCGGTGGATCGCCTGTTTCTCTGGTCTCCCGAGATCGAAAATATCGTCCGAGACCGGAGTCGTCTCTACCTCGATCAGCTCGAGCTCGCGGACTTGCAGACGGTCGAAGACGAGGAAGAGCCTTCGGCCGACGATCCCGATCGGCCTTCATCCCGGATCCTGGTGAAAGTGATCCCCAACCAGGATCTCAGATCCCAGAACCGCAGCGCGCTCACCGAGCTCGAGACGAAGTTCCAGAACTGGAGAAAGCAAGGATTCAGGACATTGGTTCTAGCTTCGACGCAAAGCCAGCTTGACCGAATCCGATTCCTCCTCGAAGAGCTGGGGCTGCCGGCGCGCATGCAGCCCCAGCTCGAGCCTTCAGGCATCTCTCTCGCCTTGGGAACCGTCTCCGCCGGATTTCGCTGGCCAGCCGAAAAGCTCGTTGTCCTGACCGAAGAGGAGGTCTTGGGCACCAAGTATGCGAAGAGGCAAAGGAGGATCAAGACCGCCGAAAGCGGATCCGCGGCTCGGGAGTGGTCGGGGCTCCAGGCCCTTTCGGATCTGGCGGTAGGGGACGCGATTGTCCACATCGACCACGGGATCGGGCGTTACCAAGGCTTGGTCCGCCTCGATCTCTCTGGCGCTCCCAGCGATTTTCTTTTGATCGAATACGCCAACAAAGACAAATTGTACCTCCCAGTCTACCGGCTCAACGTCATCCAGAAATATGTGGGAACCGGAGAGTCGGTCGCGCTCGATCGTCTCGGCGCCCAGCAGTTCGCCAAGGCCAAGGAAAGAGTCAGAAACGAAGTCCGCAAGCTCGCCATCGACCTGGTGAGGCTCTATGCGGAGCGAAAGATCAGGGAAGGCCATCGCTTCTCGCCGCGTGATTCATCGTTCAGGGAGTTCGAGGCGAAATTCGCCTTCGACGAGACCCCTGATCAGGCCAAGGCGATCGAAGATACCCTTGCGGACATGGAGACGGGCAAGGTCATGGACCGCCTGGTGTGCGGCGACGTGGGATATGGAAAAACAGAGGTAGCCATCCGCGCAGCTTTCAAGGCCGTTTCCGACGGAAAACAGGTCGCGGTCCTCGTACCGACCACCGTGCTCGCTCACCAACATGAGCAGTCTTTCAGGACCCGACTCAAGGACTATCCCCTCAACATCGAATCCATCTCGCGCTTCAAATCGCCAAAATCCCAAAAAAGCGTGCTAGCGGCCCTGGCCCAGGGAAAAGTCGATATCGTAATCGGCACCCACAGGCTCCTCTCGAAGGATGTCGAGTTCAGGGACCTCGGACTGCTCATCGTCGATGAAGAGCATCGCTTCGGAGTCGAGCACAAAGAGCGGCCCAAGGCGCTCAAAGTGAACACGAGCGTACTCACCCTGACAGCGACACCGATCCCCAGAACCCTCCACATGGCGCTCGCCGGATTGCGGGACATCAGTCTCATCAACACTCCACCGGTCGATCGCCTCCCGATTCGGACTTATGTCTCCAAATTCGACGACGCTCTCTTGAAACGGGCTATTGAGTTCGAGATCAACCGAGGAGGTCAGGTCTTTTTTGTCCACAATCGCGTCCAATCCATCTACGAGCTCGCGAACAAGATCCGCGAGCTCGTTCCTCAGGCTCAGATCTCGATCGCCCACGGGCAAATGCCCGAGAAGGAGCTCGAATCCTCCATGCTCGCTTTTTACGAGAAGCGATCGAATGTCCTGGTTTGCACATCCATCATCGAATCGGGGCTGGATGTTCCCTCGGCCAACACCATCATCGTGAATCGAGCGGATGCCTTCGGATTGGCGCAGCTCTATCAGATCCGAGGACGAGTGGGGCGCGGGCAGCAACGCGCTTACGCCTATCTCCTGCTTCCTGCAGCCGGGGCGATCAGCGACGACGCCAAGAAGCGCCTTGAGGTCATTCAGCGATTCGTCGAGCTGGGCAGCGGCTTCAGCATCGCTTCGCACGACCTTGAAATTCGCGGGGGAGGGGACCTGCTCGGCGCTGAGCAATCCGGGCACATAGCGGCAGTCGGATTCGACCTCTATACGGAGCTCCTCGAAGAAGCCATTCAAGAGCTTCAAGGAAAGCAGACGGACGCGGCGAGCTCCAGGAAGGAACCCGAGATCAAGGCGCCGTTCCCGGCGTTTCTCTCCGAGCAGTACGTCCCTGACGTGCACCAGAGGCTTTCTCTCTACCGCAGGCTCTCGGGCTCACGCGACGAAGGCGAGCTGCGAAGCCTTGAAGAGGAGCTTCGCGATCGCTTCGGCCCGGTTCCCGCCGAGGCCCAGAATCTGCTTTGGTTGATCCGAGTGAAACAGCTCTTGAAAAGAACAGGCATTGAGATCTTGACGGTCGGCCCAGAAAAGGTATCGCTGGTACCCGGTCCGGCCAATCAGGCCGACCCCGCGCGGCTGATCGCGCTGGTCGCAAGCGACCCCGACTCCTATCAGCTTACCCCCGACTCCAGGTTCATCGCCAAAATCTCGACGCAAAACCTGAGTGATCTGTACTTCGGCCTCGAAAGGCTTCTCCAAAAAATCCTGCCCAGGTCCATGCCTGGAACGACCCATTAGGTAAGGCGAGGCCGTCAGCTGCGCTGCTTGCGCTTAGTCGAATAAATGTTAACCTTTTAAGTATATGCGCTCAGGAAAAATCGCGGTGTTTTTGTCAGTGGCCATGGTCGTACTCGGCCTTGGAA
>CAYNDM010000275.1:4103-4405 GCA_964395265.1 uncultured Bacteriovoracaceae bacterium | reverse complement strand
TGACAAGATGGGGAAGGGCAGCGCTGATCCGTTCCTCCAATCATCATCTTAGCCGCAGTATCTCGGTCTATGCGGGAGAGGTCCTGATCCGCCTCGATCAGTACCTACCCGGCCTCAGAGCCGCCGGGATTCTGGGAGCCGGAAAACTCACTGAGCTGGGAGACTCGACCGGGGCAACGCTCGCATGGGGTGCCGGTGCTGCCTTCGATTACCCGGTATCGAAGCGCTTACCTGTGGCGGTGGGAGTGGAAGCCAATCTAGTCTTAATGACCCCTGGCGACGAAACCATTGGGTGATTCACT
>CAYNDM010000275.1:0-4093 GCA_964395265.1 uncultured Bacteriovoracaceae bacterium | reverse complement strand
GTGACCGGAAGCGTATTTTTCTAAAAAGCGTATTTTACCGAGGCGTGGCTCCCGGAAAGAAAAAAGGGCCGGGATGACATCCCGGCCCTTCTCAATTCAGGAAATCGATCCAATCGAGCCTTAGTGCTTCACCCCAGGCATACTTCCCCCGCCACGGTCTTCACGAACCATTTCGGATGGGAGAATCGCCACCGGCACGTTCTCGACCCCTTGGCGAACCAGGAACCCTTCTGGGTTCTCGAGCTGCAAAGCCAAGCGCATCACTTGGTCCGCGTGCTCAACGGGGATGATCTTGAGTCCCTTGACGATCTCCTTGGGCACTTTCTTCAGGTCCGGCACGTTTTCTTTCGGGATCAACACCGTCTTGACGTTGCCGATCTTGGCCGCCAGCAGCTTCTCCTTCAAGCCACCGATCGGCAGGACACGCCCTCGCAAGGTGATCTCGCCGGTCATGGCCACATCCTGCTTCACGGGCACTTTGGTCAGAGCGCTCATGATCGCGGTCGCCATCGTAATTCCGGCCGACGGCCCGTCTTTCGGGACCGCCCCTTCCGGCACGTGTAGGTGGATATCGATCGACTGATAGAAATCACGATCCAGACCCAAGAGATCCGCACGAGACCGGACGTAACTCATGGCGGTCGCCGCCGACTCCTGCATGACTTCGCCGAGCTTGCCCGTGATCTTCACCTGGCCCTTGCCGGGAACGACGCTGACTTCGATCTGAAGCAGGTCACCACCCACCTCAGTGTAGGCCAGGCCGTTGGTGAGACCGATCTCGTTGTTCTCCTCGATCTTGGTATCCTTGTACTTCGGAGGCCCAAGCATCTCCTCAAGATCATCGACCGAGACGGTGATGGTCTTGGCCGGAATCTCCTTTGCTTTGGATTTTGCCTTGCCCTTAGCCGTCTCGGCTTCGAGCAAGACCTCCTCGGCCGTTCGCCTTTCGACGATCTTCTTGGCAACCTTGCGGCAGATCGTGGCGACCACGCGCTCAAGATTACGCACGCCCGCCTCGCGGGTGTAATTGCGGATAATTGCGCTGATCGTGTCGTCAGGAAGCTCGATATCGCCTTCCTTGAGGCCGTGAGCCTCCATTTGCTTCGCGATCAGGTACTTTTTCACGATGTTGAACTTCTCGACGTCGGTGTACCCGGAGATCGTGATCACCTCCATTCGATCCAGAAGCGGCTTCGGGATCGAGTGAAGCGAGTTCGCGGTCAGGACAAACATGACCTTCGAAAGATCATAGTCCACCTCGAGATAGTGGTCGCCGAAAGTGGAATTCTGCTCCGGATCCAGGACCTCCAGCAGAGCCGAGGACGGGTCTCCCCTGAAGTCCATGCTCATCTTGTCAACCTCATCGAGCAGGAAAACCGGGTTCGACGAAGCGACTTTCTTGAGGTTCTGGATGATCTTGCCTGGTAGCGCTCCAACATAAGTGCGGCGATGGCCTCGGATCTCGGCCTCGTCGCGGACGCCGCCCAGCGAACAGCGGACAAACTTCTTGTTCAGCGCGTGGGCGATCGACCGAGCGAGCGAGGTCTTGCCTACGCCAGGAGGGCCGGCGAAGCAGAGGATCTGCCCCTTGGAGTTCTCCGTGAGCACCCGAACGGCGAGGTACTCCAGGATTCTCTCCTTCACTTCCTCAAGGCCGTAATGGTCCTCGTCGAGGACCTGCTGGGCGACCCGGATGTCATTGCGGTCCTGGGTGAATTCGTTCCAAGGGAGATTCACCAGCCAGTCGATGTAGTTCCGCACGACCGTCGCCTCGGCGGACATGGGAGACATCATCTTGAGCTTCTTGAGCTCGCGAGTGGCCTTCTCCTTCGCTTCCTTGCTCATCGCTTTGGAGCGAATCGCCTTCTCGATCGCCTGAAGCTCGGCTTTGAACTCGTCCTTCTCGCCAAGCTCCTTCTGGATCGCCTGCATCTGCTCGTTGAGGTAGTACTCCTTCTGCGAGCGCTCCATCTGCTTCTTCACGCGGGAACGAATGCGGCGCTCGACCTGAAGGATCTCGATCTCGCCTTGCATGAGCTGCAGCAGCTTCTCGAGCCTCTTTCCGGGATCGGAGACCTCGAGAATCTCCTGCTTGTCCTCGAGCTTGAGGTTGAGATGGGCAACGACCAAATCGGCCAGCCGCGAAGGCTCGTCGATCGTGTTCACGCTCATCAGCATCTCGGGAGGGATGCGCTTATTGAGCTTCACGTAATTTTCGAAAGTCGCCTTAAGCGAGCGCACGAGAGCTTCGAGCTCGACGGTATCTTCGATGTGATCAGCTATCTCCTCGACTTCAGCCTCGATGATCCGGTCGCTCTCTTTGTACGAGACGATTCTCGCGCGCTTTTTCCCCTCGACCAGCACCTTCACCGTGTTGTCGGGGAGACGAAGGATCTGGAGGATGGTACCCAAGGTCCCCACCTCGAAAATATCCTCCTCGCCCGGGCTGACCGTAGTGGCCTGGCGCTGAGCGACCAGGAACAGATCGATCTTCTTGTTCACGCACTCTTCGAGAGCGTTGATCGATTTCTCACGACCTACGAACAAGGGCACGACCATGTGCGGAAAAATGATGACATCCCTGAGAGGGAGAAGCGGTACCTTCACTGTTCCTGACTTCTTGTCTTTAGTGCTCATAGGCGTTGTTCCAGGGAATCCCCAGGCCTCCTACTTTCAACTACACCACACCCGGCTTGGGACTGCAAATCCACAGGGCCCATTTTTCGAGCGAATCCACCGTTTTCTCGAATACTTAGCAGCTCGTTTTTGCCTAGCTGCAAAAACGATCGCCCGACAAATCCCATGCCCAAAGGAGAGCAATTTTCGCTCCCGTCGCGGGCCGCGCAGCGTACTCCAAAAACGAAAGGCCCACTGCTCATCCAAGCAGTGGGCCTCCGGTTCGCGTAGCTTGCGAAGTAGATGTTTAAGCGCTTTCCGCCTTTTTCTCGGATTTCGGAGCAGCTGGCGGACTGGCCGCCGTCGTCATGGGAGTCCCATCGGCCATCAGCATCGTGGGTCGCGCTCCCTTTTCGATCACATCTCGGGTCACGATGCATTTCTTGACGTCCGTCTTGGCGGGAAGATCGTACATAACCTCGAGCATCGCTTGCTCGAGGATCGCTCGAAGCCCTCGGGCTCCAGTGGCGCGCTTGATCGCCTCGCGGGCGATCGCCTGGAGCGCCTCTTCTTCGAACTCAAGAGTCACGCCGTCGTATTCGAAGAGCTTCGCGTATTGCTTGGTGAGCGCGTTGCGAGGCTTCTTGAGAATATCGACCAGTGCCGATTCATCGAGCTCGTCCAGGGTGGCGATCACAGGCAAACGGCCGATGAACTCTGGAATCAGCCCGAAGCGGATCAGATCCTCCGGCTCGACCTGAGCCATCAGCTGGGAGGTGCTCTCCAAAGTCTTGGACTGAATATTGGCGTGGAGACCCAGGCTCCTCTTGCCCCTGCGCATGGCCACGATCTTGTCGATTCCGACGAATGCCCCACCCACGATGAAGAGGATGTTCGAAGTATCCACTTGAACAAACTCCTGCTGAGGGTGCTTCCGGCCGCCCTTCGGGGGCACATTGGCGATCGTTCCTTCGATGATCTTCAGAAGCGCCTGCTGGACGCCCTCGCCGCTGACATCCCGGGTGATCGAAGGATTCTCGCTCTTGCGGGAGATCTTGTCGACTTCGTCGATGTAAACGATGCCTTTCTGTGCTCTCTCGACGTTGTTGTCGCAGCTCTGGAGCAGGTTCAGGATGATATTCTCGACGTCCTCGCCCACGTAGCCGGCCTCGGTCAGCGTGGTGGCATCAGCCATGGCGAACGGCACGTTGAGCAATTTGGCCAAAGTCTGCGCGAGCAGGGTCTTCCCGGAGCCGGTCGGGCCGATGAGGAGGATGTTACTCTTCTGGAGCTCGACACTATCCTTGGATTTCTTGGCTTCCGCCTGGTGCTGTATCCTCTTGTAGTGATTGTAAACAGCGACCGAGAGCACGCGCTTGGCGCGATCCTGGCCGATCACATACTCATCAAGGATGGACTTGATCTCAGCGGGCTTCGGGATCTTCTCGGAGGGACGAGCCGGTCCTTCTTTCTGGCC
>CAYNDM010000274.1:709-4427 GCA_964395265.1 uncultured Bacteriovoracaceae bacterium | reverse complement strand
GCCTAGGTCGTGAGTTCAATTCCTGAAATCATCCGCTCCTTGCAAGCTCCCGGAAGTCGGGGCGCTGACCCAGCTTCACCGTGACTTCGTGGGTTTTGCCTTCCCGCGAGATCTTCACTGGGACGCTTTCGCCTGCCGGGTACGCCGCGATCCTGCCGGTGAGGTCCTCGGGCCCTTTCACCTCCTTGCCGTCCACCGCGAGGATCAGGTCGTATGGCTTGAGCCCTGCGCGATCCGCAGGCCCGTCGGGCTCGATCTGCGTGATGATCGGGGAGCGTGAATCCTCCTTGGCTCCGACTTGTTTGGCGATCTCGGGAGTCAAGCTGCTGATCATCGCTCCGAGGTAGCCACGCGCCACCGTCCCTTTGGATTGCAGCTGGGGCAGAATGCTCTTCACCACGTTGATCGGGATCGCGAACCCGATGCCTTGGGCCCGGGCATCAATGGCGTTATTGATCCCGATCACTTCGCCTTTGAGATTGATCAACGGACCGCCGGAGTTGCCAGGGTTGATGGGAGCGTCCGTCTGCAGGTAGCTGGCGAGCGGGAAGTCAGGAGCGGGGCGGCCTTTCGCCGAGATGATTCCGTGGCTGAAGGAATGGCCCTGGCCGAAGGGATTGCCCACGGCAGCGACGTATTCGCCCACATGCAGAGCTTCTGAATCCCCGAGCGGAAGGGGTACGAGAGCGCGATCGGTCCTGACCTTCAAGAGCGCGATATCCAAGTCCGGGTCGCGTCCGACGATCTCAGCCGGAGTCGGCTTCTCGTCGGGGGATTCGGTGAACGTCACTCGTACCTCGTCCGCTCCCTCGATGACGTGGTTATTGGTCAGGATGATGCCTTTGGAGTCGATGACGAACCCGGTGCCCAGCGACCTGGGGCGAAGCTGCCTTTTTTGGGCCCATGGCGGGATCGGTTGCCGGTTACGGGGAATCTGCCCGAAGAATTCCCGAAAAAGGTCCTCGGGGCGAGGTCCGCCCCGAGGACCTTTGGGCGTCGAGAGCGTGGAGATGTTCACCACCGAAGGCACGGTTTTGCGGGCGAGCTCCACGAAGATGTTCGGGTCGTTCTGGATGGGGGTGGGGGCCGAAGCCACTGGTGGATTCGGCCCCGCTTGGACGGAAGGATGCTGCGAGAGCAGCCCCACGGACGAAAGCATTCCCGCGGCGACTAGGGTACGCGTCGCCAGTCGGCTCTTGCGAATCTTAGTGTCAGCTCTTCTCATATCAACTCCGTTTACCGCTCCCCGGATCAGGAGCAGGGCCGTCGCCAGGAGCGACAACGGCCCCGATCAGCCGTGGTGGGGAGTGAACTCTTCTGACAGAGAAAGGAAGCTTCATCCTTCCCGCTCTCTGCTCATGGGCTGGTTATAGGAGACAGGGCTAAAAGCAGGATTAAGACGGGATTAAAACTTCTTAATCCGCGCCTCGAAGGTCGTGCCGGCTCCCGGCTGGCTCGCGACGCCGAGCGATCCGCCGTGAACCTCGGCGATCCTCTTGGCGATGGGCAGGCCTAACCCGACCCCAGACACTTTGTCGCGAGTGCCTTCGGCCCGGTAAAAGCGCTCGAAAACCTTCGGCAGCAGCTCCTCGGGGATGCCCGGGCCCTGGTCGGCGACCTCGATCACGACCGAATCCGGCTCATCCTTGGCGGACACTTGGATGTCGGACCCTTCTGGAGCGAACTTGATCGCGTTTTCGAGGAGATTGCGGATCAGGCATTGGAGGAGCTCGGGGTCCCCTTTGAACTCGAAGGGATTTGCGCCTTCGTCTTCGGCCCGGAGGTTCAATTTCACGTTCACGTTCTTGCGTCGCGCGTAGATTTCCAGTCTGGCCACGATATCCATCAGAAGCTCGTCCCCGCGAAGCTGCTGAAAGCTCAGTGAATCGATGCCGGCGTCGACGCGGGCCAGGAGCAGCAGGTCCTCGACCATCGTCGACAGGTAGTCGATCTCCTGCGAAGCGCTGGCGAGGAAATCGGACATTTCTTCGGGACTGCGCTTCTGCGACCTCATCAGGTCCAATTCCCCCCGGATGATGGCCAGAGGCGTCTTCAGCTGGTGGGAGGCGTCCGCGATAAACCGCTCCTGGCTCTCGAACGCGAGCTGAAGCCGGGTCAGGAGCTCGTTGAGCGTGACCGCCAGTTGCTTGAACTCGTCCTCCACATCGGGGACAGGCAGGCGCTCGGACAGCTGATTGGCGCTGATGTCGCGGGCCTTATGGATGATCCCTCGAAGGGGAGCGAGCGCGTGCCGGGAAAGATAAAGCCCGCCCAGCGCCGCGATGATCAGGACTAGCGGGATCGAGGTCAGGAAGAAGAAGAGCAGGGCCTGCCGCTCCTTTTCGATCAAAGTCATCGGGACGGCGATTTGAAGCAGGAGCCTGGGGACGAGGGGGCGCTCGATCAGGTAGGTGATCAGGCGGTAGTTCGCGCCTTTCAGACGGATGGTCCGCAGCCCAGCTTTGCGCTGCAAGAGGATCTCCCGATCCGCGGCGGTGTAGGGCAGCTCTCCGTTGCCCAGGGCGCGGGATCGGGCGATCAGGGTCCCGTCTGGCCTGCGGATCTGCAGGAACGCGTTTCCCAGCGAGAACGGGAAGACCTTCTCGCTCTCGGTCAGGAGGTTCGGCCTGACGGCGAGATCGCCGAAGAGGTTGAAATCGATCGCCTGCGCCACGTCGACCGTATGGTTGAAGAGAGTGGCGTCGAACTCGGCCTGATGAGTGTTTCGGAAACTGTAATAGAGGAGCGAGCAATACGCGACGAGCGTAGTGCCGAAGATCGCGACGAAGAGCGCCGTGAGCCGAGTTCGAATGCTCCGGAAGCGGCTGAACCGCTTAGTCCTCGCGGAGGGCATATCCCACGCCGACGACCGTATGGATCAGCGGTCTTTTGAAAGGCTTGTCGATTTTCTTGCGAAGCGTGTTGACGTAGACATCGATGACATTGCTGTCGCTGTCGAAGCTCACGTCCCACACGTGTTCGCTGATGGAGGTTCGGCTGACGGGCCGATTGGGGTGCCGAAGGAGGAATTCAAGGAGGGAAAACTCTTTGGCCGTGAGGTTGATCTCCTGTCCCGCGCGAGCCACGCGGCGCCTGACCAGGTCCATTTCCAGGTCCGCGAAGCGAAGCACCGAATGGGGCGCCGCTGATCCCTGCCTCCTGAGGAGAGCTCGCACCCGGGCGAGCAGCTCCTCGAAGGCGAATGGCTTGGTGAGGTAGTCGTCAGCACCGGCATCCAGGCCGTGGACCTTGTCCTTGGTGCCTCCCAGCGCGGTTAGCATCAGGATCGGGTCCGTGAACCCATCCCTTCTCAGGTGCCGGGCGGTATCGAAGCCGTTTTGATCCGGTAGCATTACGTCGAGGATGATCAGGTCGTACTCGTTTTCGCTGGCGAGCGACTCGGCGGCCGTGCCGGATTCCGCCATATCGACGGCGTATCCGGCCTCAGTCAGGCCTTTTTTGAGAAAACGGGCGACCTTTTTCTGGTCCTCCACGATCAGCAAGCGCATAGGCTGAGCTTATACCGCGATCTCGGCACGAATTGAACCCAGCTTATGAATGCACAAAGAAAACGCCTCCTGGGCGTTTCGAGCGATGCGGGTGCCGATCCAGACGTCGTTCCGCCCGATGATCTCGACGTGGCACCCCACTTTGGGCTTCTGGTTCGCTCCCGTGGGAATCCTTGTGAAGCTGACAAGGAGATACAGCCGGTCGGCGA
>CAYNDM010000274.1:0-699 GCA_964395265.1 uncultured Bacteriovoracaceae bacterium | reverse complement strand
CCCCCGACGATTGGGCAGGGTGCGGAAAACGATTTCGCCGCTGAGATTGATTTTCATCCTGAAATCCTCCTTCCTGAAAGGCTAGGCGACGGCGTTAAGGAGTGGATGAAAACCGCATTAAGAAATTCTCATGCGGAGGGAATTTCTCTACGATCCGTCATAATCCGTGCTCGCGGCAGGCATCGAGGAGAAATTTCCGAAAGGCCATGATCTTGGCCGATGGGATCGGGGTCTCGACGTGGGCCAGGTAGAGCCGGTTGCGGATCTCCTTCGACGAGGCGATGCGGAGCGCGCCTCTTTCAACGGCCTCTGCCACGCTGAAGTAGGGAAGGACGGCGTAGGAGTCTTTGCTCAGGAGCAGCTCGAACATCGACCTGTGCGAATTGACCGTGGAGAGCCGCGCCTCGGAAGGGTCCGAGAGCGGGTAGTGCTTGCGTAGAAAAGTGAAGAGAGAGACGTCCCGGTCGTCGTAGGCGACGAAATAGGATTCCGATATTTTCTTTAACGGGCTTTTGTTCGTGGTCCGGGTGACGAGCACCAGGCGTTCGTCCATGAGGTCATAGCTCCGGATGTTTTCCCCAGGGACGGGCTGGCTCAGGACGGCGAAGTCCAGCTGGCCGGCCTTCAGCGCCGGGATGATCCGGTCTTCCAATGCGTAGGAGATGTGCAGGTCGAAATCGGGATACTGCTTTTGAAAAA
>CAYNDM010000273.1:0-4466 GCA_964395265.1 uncultured Bacteriovoracaceae bacterium | reverse complement strand
CATCGATCTTATCGGCGGACTGCGCTCATCTCGCTTCGGTGGGGAGAAGCTTCGAAGCCGGAGGCGCTGACTGGATCAACTTGGACGTGATGGATGGCCATTTCGTGCCTAATCTCACGATCGGGCCTCTGATCACGCGAGCGCTTAGGCCGGTGACGGAGCTGCCGTTGGACTGCCATCTCATGGTGTCGTCGCCCGAGGATTGGATCGAGGAGTTCGCCCAGGCGGGAGCGGATCTCATTACCATTCATGCGGAGGCAGCGACCCATCTCGATAGGCAGATCCATCACATCAGGTCGAAGGGCTGCAAGGCGGGCGTTTCGCTCAATCCCGCCACGCCGCTGACCTCGATCGAGGAAGTCCTTGATATCGTGGATCTGGTGCTGATCATGAGCGTGAATCCCGGGTTCGGCGGCCAAGGGCTCATCGAGTACACGCTTCGAAAGGCCGAGCGCCTCGCGCAGATGCGCGGTTCGAGGAAATTCTTAATTCAGATCGACGGCGGGATCAGGGCTGACAACATCGCGCGCGCGCGCGCCGCGGGATGCGACGTCTTCGTGGCCGGTTCCGCGATCTTCGGGGATCGCGACCGGGCGAAGTCCATCGCCGCGCTCAGATCGGCTCTGAGCTCAGCCTGAGATCCGCCGAAAAAGGAGTGAAGATGGAGTCGCTGAAGTTGGGCCGAAAGGCACTGAGTCTTGAGGAAGTGCGCCAGGTCGCGATCGACGGGAGAAAAGTGGAGCTCTCCCCCGCGGCGGCAGGGAGGATCCAGAGAGCCCACCGATATCTCAGGACGCGAATCGCCTCGGGCGACACGATGTATGGGGTGAACACCGGATTCGGGCTTCTCTCCAATGTGAAGATCCCCGAAAAAGATCTCGAGGCTCTGCAGTATAATATCCTGAGGTCTCACGCGGTAGGGATTGGACCTTACATGCCGGATCACTACGTGAGAGCGATGTTGCTTCTGAGGGCCACGGCTCTCTCGCATGGGCACTCGGGCGTCAGCCTGAAGCTGGTCGAGCAGATCCTACTGGTTTTGAACAAAGGGATTTGCCCGTTGATTCCGCAACAGGGTTCGGTTGGGGCCAGCGGGGATCTGGCTCCATTGGCTCACTTGGCGCTGGTGTTGATCGGGGAGGGTCGTGCCCGATACAAGGGCAAGGAGCTGGATGGGGCGGACGCGCTTCGGGCGGCCGGGCTCAAGCCGATTCGGCTGGGCCCGAAGGAGGGACTCGCGCTGATCAACGGCACCCAGTTCATGACGGCGATCGGCACGCTGACGCTTCTCGAGGCTGAGCATCTTTGCGACGTAGCGGATTTTGCCGGCGCGATGAGCGTTGAGGCGTTGCGCGGCACCGAGGCAGCGTTCGAGCCGGAGATTCACCAGGTCAGGCCTCATCCGGGACAGATTTTTGTGGCGGAGCGGATGCGAAAAATCCTGCTGTCGGGAGGAAGGAAAAGCCAGATCGCCAGGAGCCATATCGACTGCGATCGCGTACAGGATCCTTACAGCTTGAGATGCATTCCCCAGGTGCACGGGGCTTCGCGCGATGTCCTTCGCTTCGCGCGCGAGGTGCTCGAGCGCGAGATCAACGCCGTGACCGATAATCCTTTGATCTTTCCTGAACGGAAGAAGATCCTGAGCGGCGGGAACTTCCACGGCCAGATCGTCGCGATCGCCATGGATTCGCTCGCGATCGCGATGGCCGAGATCGCAAGCATCTCCGAACAGAGGATCGAGAAGCTCATCAATCCGGCCATCTCGGAGCTGCCTCCGTTCCTTACGCGCGAAAGCGGATTGAACAGCGGGTTCATGATCGTCCAGGTGGCTGCCGCGAGCATCGTGTCGGAGAACAAGACCCTCTGCCATCCAGCGAGCGTCGATTCGATCCCGACCTCGGCGGACAAAGAGGACCACGTCAGCATGGGCGCTTGGGCCGCTCGAAAGGCGGCTCGTGTCGTGACCAACGCGCGCCGCGTGGTGGCCATGGAGCTTCTCTGCGCCGCTCAAGGCATCGATCTTTTGAGACCGTTGAAGTCCTCTCCTCTGATCGAGAAGCTGCATCGGCTCATTCGCCGGAAGGTGGCGCGCATGGATGCGGATCGCATGCTTCACGACGATATAACATATTTGGAATCCCTGATCGAGTCAGGGGAACTGGAAAGCCTGGTGAGTGTATGAGCAAAGCTAGGGTCGTTCGCGCGAAACGAGGGAGTGAGCTGGAGTGCAAGGGTTGGCAACAAGAGGCGGCGCTCCGGATGCTGATGAACAATCTGGACCCCGAGGTGGCCGAGAGGCCGGGAGACTTGGTCGTATACGGAGGGAACGGGAAGGCGGCCAGGAACTGGGAGTGCTTCGAAGCGATCGTTCGGGCGCTCAAGAACCTCGATGGCGACCAAACCCTATTGATCCAGAGCGGGAAACCCGTCGCCGTGATGCCAACTCATCCTCTCGCGCCCCGAGTGCTGATCTCGAACAGCATGCTGGTCCCGAAATGGGCGGATTGGGCGCATTTTCGCGAGCTCGAGGACAAGGGACTGATGATGTACGGGCAGATGACTGCAGGTTCCTGGATCTACATCGGAACCCAAGGCATCGTGCAGGGAACATATGAGACGTTCGCCGAAGCGGGGCGGCAACACTTCGCGGGCGATTTGACGGGAAAGGTAGTTCTCACGGCGGGCCTTGGAGGGATGGGAGGCGCGCAGCCCTTGGCAGCCTCGATGGCAGGGGCGATTTCGTTGAATATCGAAGTCGATCCCTCGCGGGTGAAAAGAAGATTGGAAACCCGCTACCTGGATGACGTGGCGGACGACTTGGATGATGCGCTGAGGAGAGTTGATGGCGCCCGCAAGTCGGGCAAGGCCATCAGCATCGGGCTGGTAGGCAACGCGTCGGAGGTCCATTGGGAGCTGTTGAAGAGAGGTTTCGCACCCGACCTGGTCACCGATCAGACTAGTGCTCATGACGAGCTTAACGGCTACGTTCCGGGCGGAATGACCCTTCAGGAGGCGCTCGCGCTTCGTGGCAAGGACCCGCAGTCTTACGCCCGTCTGTCGATCGAGAGCATGGGCAGGCACGGTGAGGCGATGCTGGAGTTCCAAAGGCGCGGAGCTCATGTCTTCGACTATGGCAACAATATCCGCGCTCAGGCCGTGAAAGCGGGAGTGAAAAACGCGTTCGACTTTCCCGGGTTCGTTCCCGCCTATATCAGGCCGCAGTTCTGCGAAGGAAGAGGGCCGTTCAGGTGGGTGGCACTCTCAGGCGATCCCGCGGATATTCGGGTGACGGACCAGGCTTTGCTCGAGCTTTTCCCGCAGGACGCGGGCTTGGCGCGCTGGCTCGCGATGGCCGAGGAGCGGATCCAGTTCCAGGGACTGCCGGCTCGAATCTGCTGGCTCGGTTACGGACAGAGGGAGAAGGCGGGCCTGCTCTTCAACGATCTAGTGAAAAAGGGCAAAGTGAAGGCGCCCATCGTCGTCGGTCGCGATCATCTGGACTGCGGATCGGTTGCGTCGCCGAATCGAGAGACTGAAGGGATGATGGATGGATCGGACGCTGTCGGCGACTGGCCGATCCTGAACGCTTTGGTGAACTCGGTGAACGGCGCTTCGTGGGTCAGCGTCCATCACGGAGGCGGAGTCGGTATCGGTTACTCGCTTCACGCGGGGATGGTCGTGGTGGCGGACGGAAGCGAAGAGGCGGATTGGAGATTGAGCCGCGTGCTGAATTCGGACCCTGGGATGGGCATCATCAGACATGCGGACGCGGGCTACCCGACCGCTCGCGAGATCGCCCGAGGGGCGTTTGCCGAACGAGGCGGCCGGGTGCCGATGCTTGAAGAGTGATTACCACTTCCAGAACGCATCGCCCTGAAAGGTGACGAAGCCGCTGACGCTGAGATCGAACACGACTCTCTGCTCGCTGGTCTTGCCGTCATTCGTTTCGCGACCGGTGATCAGTGCTTCGATGATCTCGGGGGAGATTTCTCTCTCGTCGCTGATTCCGTATGAGGTTTGCCCCAGATTGACTGGAGATTTCTCGCAGTTCGTGTCGCTATCGGCGTAGAATCCCTTGGTCAGCTCCATGAAGTTGTTCTTGAACTCCAGCATGGCCGCGACGTTGAAGCCGGTGCCGCGATAGTTTTTCGTGCAATCGAAGAACCAAACGCCCTGGAGCTTTTTCAGGGGGCTGTTCGCGGCTAGAGGGACCTCCGGGATGGGTTTTCCATCCGTGCCGACGGGTTGTTTGTCGATTTGGGGTTGTTTTTTGGTGACTTTCACCGCGGGTGCGCAACCCGCCACGATCAATGCGCTAGATAAGACAGCTAAAATCAAAATATGGGATCTTTTCATCGCACTACTCCTCGATATCAACTCAGCTCAACTGAAGCGTCATGCAAACGCTCGTCAGGGTACTGTGCAACAGGGATACCAATGTTATTCTTTTATTGATTTTATAG
>CAYNDM010000272.1:0-4468 GCA_964395265.1 uncultured Bacteriovoracaceae bacterium | reverse complement strand
CAGCTGAGCGAGAAGCTCTATGTCGAGGGGATGAAGCATTATCTCAGGGATACGGTCACCGACTATAGGAAGGCCGTGGAGATCCTGCTCAAGGCGGCCTCTCTTGATAATGAAAACGCCAAGGCCCAGGCGATGCTGGCCTCTTCCTATTTGAATCTGATCGATAATTCCAATAAGGACGAGAAATTCTTCTCTGTGATCTCGAGTCTTCTCAAGAGCTCGCGAGCCAAGAACGTGGATTTGCCCGAGACCGTCATCGCGGACGTCGAGTTCTATGTGACGGTCAACAATGCCGAAGCCGCTCAGAACCGGATCGTGGACTACACCAAGGCTCATCGGAGCTTCGGGCTCGAGATGTTCTTCTATCTGGCCTACGCCTTTTACAACCGAGGCGATATCGCGAATGCCGCGCGAGCGATCAACCAGCTCCCGGAGAACAAGATATTCAGGCCGCGGGTCTTTTATCTGAAAGGGCTGATCGCCGAGCATTCCTCGGACGACGAGGCGTTGGTCGAGTACCGAAAAGCGGTTCGAATGAACCGCAACCACGCGAAATCCAGGCTGCGCATCGCCCGAATCCTTCATCGGACAGGGCGCCTCAAGGAGGCGGCTCCGGACCTGGATTTCCTGGTGAGGAACCAGACCCTTCTCTCGCCGATAGCGCTGGCCAACGCCTTTTATCTCCATTCGCAGATCAACAGCCTCATCGGGGAGTACGGCTACGCGCTGGGCGACATCGAGCGCGCCGTGAGACTGGATCGCGACAACCACGACTACCTCTTGGAGCTTTATAGCCTGCGGGCCAGGTTGGGAGACAAGAGCCCGGAGCTGAAGCGATCCGCCCGCATGTACTACTTCCTTGGCGAAGGCGAACGGCTCCTGAAAGAGGGAAAACCACAAGAGGCGCTCAACCAGTTTCTCGAGGCCAGACAGACGGATTTGAGCTCAACTCTGCCTTTAGTCAAGGCAGGGGATATGTTCAACAGGCTGAACGACATCGGAAACGCGAGGCTCAATTACGAAATTGCGGCGAAAAAGGCTCCGAAAAGCATCCAGATCTGGTCGAAATACATCCATACCCTGATTGAAAGCTACGATTGGGAAGCGGCAGAGAAAGCGATGGATCGATTCAGGAAGCTTCCAGTCAGCCAAAGCGCCATCGACAAGCTTGCCGGGGACATGTACGCGAAGCAAGGCAGGCACGACGTCGCCCAGGTTTTCTACCGGAAGGCGATGGCTCGGGAGAGCATCGATTCGAAAGTCTATATCGCATATGCCAAGAGCCTTTTGGCAGTCCAAGACTACGAGAACGCGCCGTTTTTCTTCGCCTTGGCGCTCAGGTTCGATCCACTGAATACCGAGGCTTTAGTGGGCGCGGCCACTTGCATAGCGAAGTCGCAATCTTTGGATCGCGCGATCTCCATGCTTCAGGACGAGCTTCAGAAAGGCAATCCTCACAAGGCTGAGCTGCTTTCGGCAATGGCGGAGTTTCAGATTCAGAAGGGTGACTGGGCGCAGGCCCAGCAGATCATCGAACAAGCTATGAGGGCAGATCCCCACTACGCCGCTCCTTGGAAGCTTCAGGCCCGGATTTATCTCGAAAATGAAGGCAAAAAGCGCGATGCACTGGATCAAGCCTTGGCCGCCTTCAAGTCCTATTCGGATCGCAACACATCTGATCCATCAGGCTATCTGGAGCGCTATCGGATCTTCATCAAAAAGACCCAGTTTGACCAGGCGTCGGAGGAGTTGAATCGAATTTACGCGATCTATCCCAAGAACCCGAATCTCCATTACTACAAGGGAGTCCTCTACGCGATCATGGGCAATCATAAGATCGCCATTGAGGAATTCCAAAGGGAGCTCGAAAACAACCCGAATAGCGTGAACAGCATGATGGCTTTGGGCAAAGAGCTGCTGGAAATCGGGGATCCTAAAGGCGCACTGAATCATTTCAACAAGGCCATGCAACTGGCTCCGCAGGCGCCGGAGCCCAAGCATCAATCCGCCTATGCGAACTTCCTTCTGGGGAACCATCATGGGGCGATCGCCCTGTATCATGCGGCGCTTGCCCTCGATCAAGCCAACCCTCTCATCTGGAAACGCCTGGGGATCGCGTACCGCGAGCTTGGAGACCTGACGGGGGCGCGCGACGCGTTCAGAAAGTACCTGGAAATGGAGCCCGATGCCGTCGATCGGGCCGAATTCGAGCGTTATTTATAAAATCCGCGAAAGTAAGGTCGCTGAAAGGGGCGCGGCTTTGGTGCGCCGTTGTATCAACCCTCCGATTATGCGAAAAAGGGGATTATGCTCGATCCTCGATACTATCAGGAAGCCGTCGGAGAATTGGAATCAGCCCTCAAGAAGCGGAATGCCGATCCACAAGTGATCGAGGAGATCGCGCGAGTCTCTCGTGAGCGCAAGGAGCTCATTCAGAAGACGGAGAACCTGAAGTCCCAGCGAAACAGGGCCTCGCAAGAGATCGCGCAGCTCAAGGCAAAGGCGAAAGCGGATCCGGAAGCGGCGAAGCTCGCCGACCAACGGGTACTCGAAACCCGAACGATTGGTGACGAGATCAAAAAGCTCGACGAGGAGTTGAAGCTGATCGACGAGCGCTTTCGAGATATGAGCCTTCGCATTCCCAATATCCCTCATTCGAGTGTCCCGGTTGGCGCCGACGCCGACTCGAACGTCGAGGTCCGGAAGTGGGGAACGCCTTCTCGGTTTGGATTCGAAGTCAAAGACCATGTCGCCATCGCCGAATCCCTCGGGCTCGTCGATTTCGAGCGCGCTGGGAAACTCTCGGGCGCCCGGTTCGCCCTGTATAGGGGGGCGGGAGCCAGCTTGGAACGCGCATTGATTCAGTTCATGCTCGATTTGCACACTCGCGAACATGGTTACGAAGAGGTGATCCCTCCGTTCATGGTTAATCGCGATTCGCTCGTGGGAACCGGCCAGCTGCCTAAGTTCGAAGAGGATTTGTTCAAGACTGGCGTCGCGGACCGGGAGCTTTTTCTGATCCCGACCGCTGAAGTGCCTTTGACCAACATCTTTCGGGACGAGATCGTGGATGGCCGGGATCTTCCCAGGTACTTTGCCGCCTACTCCCCCTGTTTTCGAAGCGAGGCAGGTTCTTATGGCAGGGATGTTCGCGGCTTGATCCGTCAGCACCAGTTCCAGAAGGTGGAAATGGTGAAGATCACGCGTGCTGAACAATCCTACGACGAGCTCGAAAAGATGGTTCAGAACGCCGAGCGCGTCCTGCAGCTTTTGGAACTGCCGTACCGGGTAGTGCTCTTGTGCAGCGGCGATATGGGGTTCACCGCCAGCAAGACCTATGATCTGGAGGTCTGGCTTCCTGCGCAAAATGCTTATCGGGAGATTTCCTCGTGCAGCAACTGCGAAGATTTCCAGGCCCGTCGCGCGGCCATTCGTTATCGCGAGGAAGCCCAAGGCAAGCCCAAGCTGGCTCATACGCTCAATGGTTCCGGCCTGGCCGTGGGCCGGACGTTCGTCGCTATTTTGGAGAACTTCCAGGATCAAGAGGGAAATGTGCGGATTCCAAAGGTCCTGAATCGCTATCTCGAAGGAGCCCAAGGCTTCGTGAAAGAAGGCGAATATCTTTGGATTAAAAAGCGCTCCTGAGGCTCGCGGCGGGTTGACAAGCGGGCTTCCGAGCGGCGAAAAAGGATCTCACGCTCATGATTTTACCGCGGAGAGGTGGCTGAGCGGTTGAAAGCGCCGGTTTTGAAAACCGGTGAGGGGGCAACTCCTCCGTGGGTTCAAATCCCACCCTCTCCGCCATAAGAAAGCCGTCGAGCCGAGAGGTTCGGTGGTCGCATAGAACCAGTAGTCATTGAGTGGGATTTGAACCGAGTATCATTCAAGAGCTCAAGTTAAATGGAGCAATATGACTGCGTCGTAATCGGCGGCGGCTTTTTCGGAACAAGTATAGCTGCCCACGAGAGCAGGCAAGGTCAGAGTGTCCTACTCCTTGAAGCAGAAAGTAGCCTCCTCAGTCGAGCGAGTTATTCCAACCAAGCTCGCATTCACGGTGGCTATCACTATCCTCGCAGCTATTTAACGGCGAAACGATCTCAGGTTAATTTTCATAAATTCGTGGAGCGTTATCCTGAAGCGATTGTCTCGTCTTTCACAAAAATCTACGCGGTTGCCAGAAAGTTTTCTTGGGTCACAGCACGGCAATTTTTGGAATTCTGTACTCGAATCGGTGCCCCAATCAGACCAGCTTCTCGAGAAGTAACACGACTATTCAATCCGGATCTTGTGGAAGGGATCTTCGAAGTTCAAGAGTACGCTCTCGACTCAAGCCGCCTATCAGCATTGGTGGAGCGGGAGATGAGCGCTTTCGGCGTCAAATACAAATTTGAGACCCAGGCCCATAGGATCCATGCCAAAGACAACGGCGATATCTCCATAGAATGGCGGTCAAAGACGGGCGCGGAAG
>CAYNDM010000271.1:0-4475 GCA_964395265.1 uncultured Bacteriovoracaceae bacterium | reverse complement strand
GGAACCTGCTTCGTCACACGCGGAGATCGATTTTGACCGGGCTCGCGCTGGCCGCCGGGTATATCCTGTTTTCTCTCGCGATTTCAGTCACGCTTGGCACTTACGGGAATCTCATCGAGATCTTCACGCGCGATCACACTGGGCACATACAAGTCCTTCGTGATGGCTATCTGGAGAAACCCACGGTCGAGGATTCCATTGCCGAGCCGGCAGAGGTGCGAAGGCTGATCCTGGAGGTTGACGGCGTCCAGGCCGCCGCGCCACGAGTCCAAGGGCCCGGATTGGCCTATAGCGACTACGGGAGCTTGCCGGTCCAGGTGATCGGAGTGGATCCCGTTCTCGAGCCGCAGGTGACGCGCCTCAAGGACAAGGTCAAGGCTGGAAGTTTCCTGACCACCGCCCCAGATAGCGACGGAGTCCATGGCGCGATGATTGGCGCGGGAGTCGCGGAGTCGCTCAAGGTGGGCTTGGGGGACGAGCTGATTCTCATCTCTCAGGGCGCGGATGGCTCTGTCGCCAACGATCGGTTCAAGGTCAATGGCCTGGTCGGAACGCCCGATTCGCATGAAACTCACAGCGTCTATCTCTCGCTAAGCACGGCTCAAGAGTTTTTCTCCTTGGGAGAGCGCGCCCATGTCATCGCTGCATTGGTTGAGGATCAGACCCAAGCCAAGGACCGAGCCCGCGCGATCGAGAGCGTGTTGAGCCGGGAAGGCGCGGCGGGGAAAGGATTGGAAGTCGCTCCTTGGCAAAGAATCGAGGAGGAGTTCAGTCGAGCGATGGAGACCGACATGAAAGGAAACTCGATCACGATCGTGATCCTGATGTTCATTGTCGGCATCGGTGTGCTCAACACGGTGCTCATGTCGATTCTCGAGCGCACTCGCGAGTTCGGGGTCCTCCGGGCCATTGGGACCCGTCCAGGAGGGATCTTCCAGATGATCGTGCTCGAGTCGCTCGTGCTCTCATCGATGGCCTGCGCAGCGGGTGCGTTGGTGGCTTGGCTGGTGAATCGTTGGTTCGAGCTTGAAGGCATCACCATGCCCGAGCCCATCGAGATGGGAGGCATCGTTTACGATCGGATGCTGGGGACCACGGCGGCTATCACATTCTGGGCGCCCGCGTTGTTGACAGTGGGGGTTGCGCTTCTGGTAAGCGCGTGGCCGGCATGGCGGGCTGGACACGTTGATCCTGTCCAGGCGATCCGGTCGCAGTGATGAAGGCGAGGCAGGCATGCTGATCTGGAAGCTGGCAGCTCGAAACGTCATGAGGAACCGGAGGCGGACTCTCCTGACTTCGCTTTTGATCGGGTCGGGGCTTGCCACCATGATGCTATCGGATTCGTTCACGACCGCCATGATGAGGCAGATGGTTTCGTCAGTGACCGATACTTTCCTGGGGCACGCTCAGGTGCACGCGAACGGCTACCGACAAAAGCCGGAGGTCGATAATTTCGTCAAAGAGTCCGCGCGCCTCGAAGGGCTCCTTCGAAACGATCCACGCATTGAGGCCATCAGCTCGCGGGTCGTCGCGCAGGGAATGCTGACATCTCCTCGAAACGTCGCCGCGGTCACCTTTTATGGCATTCGGTCCGAAGAGGACCAACGCCTCTCCAAGCTGAAGCGCGCGATTCTCGAGGGAGACTACCTGAGTGCCGAGCCTCCAGTTCAAGACATGGAGATCCTGATCGGCGAGCGCTTGGCCAGGTTGCTTGAGGTCTCGGTGGGAGACCGGGTGGTCCTCACCGCCGCTCAAGCGGAAGGAGGCGAGCTTTCGCAGGAGCTTTTTCGAGTCAGAGGCGTTTTTCGCTTCGGATCGCGGGGGATGGATCAGGGAATGGCTTTCATTTCTCTTCCCAAGGCACAGAAGGTGCTGAAACTTCCGGGGCAGGTGCACGAGATCGCGATCCGTTTCAAGGATCCCCAGCTGGCGGAGAATCCGAACCTGGACCTTTGGGGGACGCTCCGTGAGCCAGGGAACGAGGCCCTGAGCTGGTTGCGCCTGAACCCCGCTATCGGGAGCATGATCGAGTTGAGCAGCACTTCCATGGCCATCACGGGGCTGATTCTCTTCGCTCTCATCAGCGTCGGGATCATCAACTCGATGTTCATGTCGATTTACGAGCGCATGTACGAGTTCGGCATCCTCAAGGCGATCGGGACGCGCGCTCGGACCTTGGCCGGGATGATTCTCGCAGAATCGCTCGTGCTGGGGTTAGTGAGTTGCCTGATGGGGCTGTCGATGGGAGCCATCGCCACTGGCGCGTTCGCCTGGGTTGGAGTCGATTTCTCGGGCGTCGATTATGGTGGGGCCAGGCTGAACGACCCGGTCCGTCCTGTTTTCTCAGTCTGGCAGTTTACCGGGTTGCCTGCTTATGTCGTGTTTCTGACCGCGTTGGCGGCCATTTATCCCGCGATCTATGCCGCGCGCCTCGTCCCGTCGCGCGCGATGCGAAAGTCCCTCTGAATGGAAGAGGATGATGAGGAGATGCTGATGCAGCAAGCCGTGATCGAAGTCCAAAATGCAAGCCGTCACTACTTGAGCGGAGAGGTGAAGGTGAAGGCATTGGATCAGGTGACGCTTTCCATCCGCCCGGGTGAGTTCACCGCGATCGTGGGACCGTCGGGCTCGGGAAAGTCGACTCTTCTGAATCTGATTGGAGGGTTGGACTCGCCCAGCTCGGGTCGGATTTTGCTGGCAGGGAAAGCGATCTCGGAGATGAGCGGCACGGAGCTCTCGGATCTGCGGCGGGACCGGATCGGCTTTATTTTTCAAGCTTACAATCTGATCCCTGTTTTGAGTGCTTTCGAGAACGTGGAGTATATTCTCCTCCTTCAGCGGGTCGGAGAGGCCGAACGCAAAAGGCGAGTGAGCGAGATGCTGCGACGGGTGGGCTTGGAGGGCAAGGAGAATCGAAGGCCCTCGGAGCTTTCCGGAGGACAACAACAGCGAGTCGCCGTTGCGCGAGCGATGGTTTCGAAGCCCGCTCTGGTCTTGGCCGACGAGCCGACGGCGAATTTGGACTCGCATACCGGCGCATCTCTTTTGGAGATGATGCGAGAGCTGAACGAGGGTGAGGGTATGACCTTCGTATTCTCCACTCACGATCCGATGATCATGGCGCGGGCAAAACGCCTGATTCGCCTCCGGGATGGTCAGATCGAAAGCGATGAAACGCGAGCTTAGGAGATTTCCCGCTTATTGGGCAGTGGTCGCAGGCCTTCTTCTCGGAGGGCCGGATTCCTGGTCGGATTGGCGATTCGGGGGGTACGCGAAATCCTTCGCGATCGGAAGCGTGGGGTCACCGTTGGCGCGGGAGGATGCCTTTCAGTCACTCAACGCCTTTCGCTTCAATCTGAAATGGATGCCCGAAGGGCCTTTGGAACTCGATGCCCATTACGAGCTTCAGCCTGTGCTTCAGACCCAAAGCGCCACCTTTGCCGATGCCGGAGGCTTTCTTTCGACGCTCCCGCTTGGCCGGGGAGGAAACTCGTATCGGATCGTCGACCTTGAGGCGAAGGCTTACCAAAGCGAGCGCGAAACGTTCGTAGTGTTTCAGAACCTGGATCGATTGAGTTTGCGCTGGGAGCTGGGGCCTGGTGATTTCTTTATCGGGAGGCAGGCGGTGACCTTTGGCAGCGCCCGGATGATCAGCCCGACCGATGTGCTGCTGCCTTTCGCGGTTCAGCAATTGAATGTCGAGTACCGGATCGGCGTGGACGCGGCTCGCTACCGGCTCCCCCTGGGCGATCGGGACGAGCTCGACTTGGGAGTCGTGGTCGGCGATCAGGGACGATTCGGGAATAGTTCGACATTCGCTCGGTTAGTTCTTTCCAAGCTCGAGACCGATTTCGTGATTCAGGCAATGAGCTTCAGCGGAGCTTGGCTCGTTGGCGGCGGAATGCAGCGAAGCCTCTGGGACTTGGGCTGGACGCTCGATGTTGCGGAGGTCTTTGGCGAGCCTACTCCTTCTTATTTTCGCCTCACGACGGGCTTGGATTATTCGTTCGCAAATGGGCTATTGCTCATGACGGAGTACCATTTCAATGGCGCTGGCAGCAGCAGGCCCGAAGACTATGGGGGGCTCATCTCTTCGTTCGCTTACTCGCGCGGAGGAGTGTTCTTGCTGGGGAGGCACTATCTGATCCCGGGCGCCAGCTATTCGATCACTCCCTTGCTCGCGGGCAATATGCAGCTTCTTTGGAATCTTCCCGATCAGTCCCTGCTGCTTTCGCCAAGCCTTGAATACAATGTGATCGAGAATGGCTACGTGGATTTGGGGGCTTTCCTGTCCGCGGGAGCAGGCGTGAAAGGATCCGGGCAGAATCTCGTTCTTGGATCGGAATACGGGACCTTTCCTAAAGTGATCTATCTGGATTTTCGCTACTATTTCTAGTAGGTGTGCCTGTTGAGGGCGTCATGAAATCGATCCTTGCTGTCGTCTTTGTCTTTCTCTGTTTGGTGGTGCTCAACAT
>CAYNDM010000270.1:0-4488 GCA_964395265.1 uncultured Bacteriovoracaceae bacterium | reverse complement strand
TCCTCGCCGAAAGCCGGGGCCATGTGGACGATGCCCGTTCCGCTCTCAGTGGTCACGTGATCCGAATGGATCACTCGAAACGCGCCCTGATCACGCTTGCTCTCGAAGTACTTGAAGAGAGGCTCGTACTTGAGACCGATGAGCTTCTCGCCCTTGAGCGTCTCAAGCACCTCCACTTCGTCCTCGGGCTTTTTGTAATAGGCGCCCAGAAGGGCCTGCGCCAGAATATAAGTATTACCCGAGCTCTTCTCGCGAACCTTGACGTAGTCGATCTCTCTGCCCACCGCGAGCCCGAGGTTGCTGGGAAGCGTCCATGGAGTGGTAGTCCATGCGAGAAAGAAGGTCTTGTCCTGCCCCAGAACCGGAAACGTCACCGTGATCGCGGGATCCTGGACCTGTTTGTAGTTCAGGTTCGCCTCGAAATTCGAAAGCGGCGTCGAGATGCCCACGGAGTAAGGCACGACTTTGTAGCCTTCGTAGATCAGGCCTTTTTTGTAAAGTTCCTGAAAAACCCACCACACGCTCTGCATGAAGCTCACGTCCATGGTGAAATAGGCATTGTCCATGTCGACCCAGCGCCCAACGCGGCGAACGGTCTTCTTCCATTCTTGCGAGTAGCGCTGAACGATGCTCCGGCACGCGGCATTGTACTTGTCGACGCCCATCTCGATGATCTGTTTGTTGCTCTCGAGCTTGTAGGCTTTGTTGATCTCGTATTCGACCGGCAACCCATGGCAGTCCCAGCCGAAGCGGCGAGGGACCGAGTACCCTTTCATCGTCCAGTAGCGAGGCACGATGTCCTTGAGCACGCCTGCCATGATGTGGCCGTAGTGCGGCAGCCCGGTCGCGAAAGGAGGGCCGTCGTAAAAGCTGTACGGCTTGGCCTTTTCGTTCTGACGAAGAGACTTCTCAAAGACGTTGCGCTCATCCCAAAGGCTCAGCATCTCCTCTTCAAGCTGCGGAAGGTTGACACTGGGCTTAACGGACTGAAATGGTTTATCTTGGCTCATAGCAGTGGCGCCATCCTACTCAATTTGGGTGGATTTCGGTAGAGCCCATCGATCAGGAATGCGCGAAACCCGTCATCCTAGTGATACTGCCGCGAGTCCCGAAGGAAGAAGAGCGGAATCCTGACATCGTACTGCCTGCCGTTCTCATCCACCATCCGGTAGGTACCCCACATCTTTCCTGAAGGCGTGGGCAACGGGCAAAAACTGGAATATTCGTAAGCGTGCCCAGGGGCGATCACGGGCTGCTCTCCCACGACGCCCGAGCCCCTCACCTCATGGACTTCGCCGTTGGCATCCGTGATCACCCAGTGTCGGCTCATCAACTGCGTTTCGACATCACCGATATTGGTGATTCGGATTCGGTAGGCATAGACGTACCGTCCATGCTCGGGAGACGAATGCTCAGCGACGTACCGGGGTTCGACCTCGATCTGGATATCGTGGGAAACTTCGCAGTACATGCTCAGTTTGTAGACAATCCCGAAGACGCAAGCAACCCGGGAATGCGCCTGCGGCGAGTCAGCGATGAACTCAGAAGTCAGCGGTAATAGGGATTGACGCCCTGAGAGTGGTCAGTAGTGTCAATGACCTCGCTCACCTCGGGAAACCGAGCGCGCAAAGCGCGCTCCACGCCCTGCCTCAAAGTCAGCTTCGCCGAGCTGCATCCCTGACAGCCTCCGCTCATCCTCAGAAAGACTTTGTCGCCCTGCACGTCCACGAGCTCGATCCTGCCTCCATGCGAAGCGATGCTGGGATTGATCTCCTTTGTAAGGAGCGTTTCGATTCCCTGCTTCAGATCGCCTGGGGTACGGCTCGATGCGGCCGGTCGAGGCGCTTGTCGCTCAGTCCCGTATTTTTCGCAAAGCTCCTTCAACCTCTTGAAAGGATAGATCCCGGTGCCGTGCCCGTCCGAAAACTGAGCTGTGATCGCGTAGCGTCCCACGGGGGCAATGGAGAGAATCGCCACCGCCGGATCGATCTCCGAAGAATCAAGGGTTCGTTTGCCAGTGTTCTCATCCACGCAGTTGGCGCAACCACACTCGGCTCGCAAACGAAACGAGGTCACTGCCTCTTCACGTCCGTCGCTCCAACGGATCCTGAGATCGCCAGAAGGGCCCAGCTCCACCTGAGCGGGCTCGCCCCCGCTTTCCGTGCGACGCCGCTCCTCCAACTGGGCCACGAAGCCGGATGCAAGCTCCAAAAAGCTGCGAGCGGATCGCGAGCTCTCGCCTTTCGCCACCACTGGAACGCCGCTTTCCCCGCTCTGAACGATATCCAGATCCAAGGGGATCGCGCCGAGAAACGGAACCACTTCGTCGCGTGCGAGCTTCTCCCCGCCTCCCCTACCGAAGAGATGGGTTTCATGGCCACAGCTCTCGCAGCACAAACCGCTCATATTCTCCACCACGCCCAGGATCGGCACATTCAGCTGGCGAAGCATCGCCAATCCTTTTTTCGCGATCCCGACAGCGACTTCTTGAGGAGTCGTGACGATCACTGCTCCGCTCAGCCGAGCCTGCTGGGCCAAGGTCAGCTGGACGTCGCCCGTCCCAGGGGGCAGGTCGATCAAGAGATAGTCCAGCTCGCCCCAATGGACCCCGTTCAAAAACTGCTGAACCGCGCGAGTCGCCATGGGAGCGCGCCAAACCACTGGACCTTCCTTCTCCATCACGAGCCCCATGGACATGAAGGAGATCCCGTGACGCTTGACTGGAGCGAGGAGACCTTCCTCGACCTGCGCTTTCTGGCTGCTCGATCCGAGCAGGCCGGGTTGCGTGGGTCCGTAGATATCGGCATCCAGCACTCCGACCCTGGCGCCGGAGTGGACCAATGCCGCCGCGAGATTCGCGGTGAGCGTGGATTTGCCTACCCCGCCTTTGCCGCTGGCGATCGCGATGATGTTTCTGACATTCCGTAGAGCTACCGGTACGTTCTCCGTATCTTGCGAGGAGGCAGGCCCCTGCTGATGGCCCAGATGGGCTTCTACGGCCGGATGCCGCTTGGCCCGTGGAGGAGGACTGTCCTCAGAATGAGCTTCGGTTTTTGAATTTTCCTTCTTTCGGCTCCAGAATGCCATGGCTCCCTCGCTTCGATGCACCGTCGTTTTCGGTGCACACGACTCTACAGGTTTTCGCGAGGTTTTGAAAGCCAGTGGCATGGCAATCAGGACCGGCGGCTTCGATCCGCGTAGGCGCCTCCGATGGCGGCTCCGATGAATATTCCGATATCCGCGAAAGCGATGACGGCGCCTACCGTGAGCCCGGCGAGCGCTCCCCAGCCGGGCGCTCCGAATGCGGCGACCAGCGCCCACATCACGACCGCAACCACGACGCTCGGCAGAATCGCCGCGAAAAGGGCCCGGCGCACGTCTCCCACCTTATAGCCACCGACCAGGCCACCGATCAGCCCATTCACCAGCGGAAGAAAGAAAAGGGCGAGGGTGATCCCCACCATCCAGAGCGACCCGGCCGCGACGCTGCTCCGGCGGCGGCCAGGCGGAGGCATCGGCACAGGCTCCAGAGGACGTCGATAAGCAGGACTTCGTCTCAGTGGTTCCATGCCCGGTGAGACATGCGAATTGAATGCCTCGCGGGACGGATAAAATAGGGTGCGTAGTACGAGGCGGGCGGGATCAGAGCGGAAGGTGAATCGACCTGAGCGTGACGAATTCGGCGATAAACTCCTGGTCCTCAGGCTCGATCCGCTCGAATTTCAAGCCGACGGCGGTTCCCCGGTTCGATTTGAGCGCCCTGCCTCGAACCTCGGCGTCCGCGACAATCTCACGACCCTGGATCACGAAACGGATGTTTTTCAGGATCGACCCCACCTGAAAGAGGCTTGCTTCACGGGGAGAGATGACCAGAAACGAGAGGCCTCCCTCGCTTAGATCGAACAGCCTTTTCCTGACCCGTCTTGGATGTCCTTCGACCGCGTCCAGCTCGACCTCCACGTCGTAGCCGGACGGAAACTCGTAGCGGAGATTGGCGCGCCTCTGGATCCTGAAGATCCGATTCGGCAACGAGAAATGGAGCAGGCTGGCCGCGGCCCTGCGATCGAAGGTCGCGTTCATGCCCACGATGGAACGTCCGCGAAGGAAGATCAGAACCAGGCATTCTTTGGTGGTCGAGGAGCCCACGGCCTCCAGAAACTCCTTCTCCGCTTTGGCATGAGGGAATTCGACCTCAATGTGCCCAGGCCCCACATCGCGATCTGAGAGACGGGCATGAAAGCGCTTCTCTCCTCCTTTGATCTGGAGATCGACCGCTGCCAACGAGCTCATCCCCATGGCGAGCAACCGCCGGATTTCGAGCGGATCCTGGATCAGGCTGGTCCCCGGATTGAAGGAGGTCTTGGCCTTATGGTCGATCTTTCGCTGAGCCATCCTCTTCAGGATAATCCACTTGCGCGCGGCTCGCACCGAGCATTTTGACTCTGGTCGCCAAACGCTCCAGGACCGGCATTTCCAGGAGTTTTCGCT
>CAYNDM010000269.1:0-4607 GCA_964395265.1 uncultured Bacteriovoracaceae bacterium | reverse complement strand
TCGGATCAATAAAACTCAGCCGGTTAGGTGTCCAGTTTCAGGGGCGCAGTCCAGACCACGCCTTTTCAACCGCTCGCACCCGACATGTTTGAGTACCGTGCCTGCTATTTGAGGAAGAAATTTATCTATAATTGTGATCCTGACCCGAAAGCGTTGCTTCGCCACGCAAAGTCATTGGAAGAAGCATGTACGAAAGCTCGGTCACTTACGTTTGACGGGATTAGACTCAGCAAGCCTCTCGAGCTGCAGGGAGGCAGTAAGTCGATCGTTGATTGTACTCATACAAATCCGACCCTGCGGGCCATAACCCAGGGAGCGGTGTTTCCGCACCTGAATCCCTTGGTTTCTGTAGCTGATTCATGGAGAGAATTGCCTGTAGAACCCGACAATACTCGGGTCGCAACAGGTGAAATTAAAGTACTACCGAGTGACGTCGATAATTCACCAGACGCCATCATCGCTCCTCATTTGGAAGGAGCAAATTAGTATCTGCGAATTTCAGGGAAGAGAAAGATTGCGGGAACCGCCGATGCATCAAGTTAAACGGCAGTTCCCGCATTGAAACCGGAGAACCTTGAACTTACTTTCTTGGACCGAAGCTGAACCCGATCAATAGCTGCGCTTCCATGCTGTTGAAGTTTTTTGGGCCCACCGTGTGCGATTTCAAGCCATAGGCGAAGCGTCCATCGAAGAATACGCCGACAGGCAAAGTCAGGCGGGGACCTGCGACCAGGCCGTAGTCATTTGCAGAGTCGGCTTTCAGGCCTAATTCATAGAATCCACCGGCTCCGAAGGAGATCATTCTTCCAAAGCGAAACATCAGAGGAATTTGGAGTGCCCCGTGGGTCTCTTCCGTCGTAGGTAGTGCTGTCCCCAGGAGCTTTATCTCTGTCTTCGTGCTCCGGTGCATGTAAAGCGCGCCGACTTCGACACCGAGGCGGCCCAAGCCGACTTCGACCAGGGCTCCTCCGCCGAAGCCAATGCCCCCTTTTCTAGTGATGCTGGTGTCCGTGGCGGCGTCGGCATATTCGATCGATGAGAGACCGTAGTTCCCCGCACCAACGATCGAAAGTTTAGCGGCAGCGAATGCCGACGGGACGGCCGTGAACGAAACCAACGCGGCTGCAATAACGATGTCTTTGAATTGATGGCTCATTGAACCTCCTTGCTCTATAATTGAGCGCTTACCTCAGTATGAGAGAGGTCGACCAGTTCGACAATCGTTTAAGTTTAAGAAAATGAAGGCAATAGCCCGAGGACCTCAAGCCCCGATCGCCTCCAGTTGGAAGTCGCGCGCATGTCCGCGAAAAGATGGAGAAGACTTCTGTTCAAGAACATGAACCAGAAGAAGTCTCGCGTGATTCGAAGATGTTTTCTGCCCGAATAGTTGCGCATGAGGCGGTCGATCTTCGCCACATGCTCGGGTGTCATCTGAAAACGACCGTCATAGAGATGATGTTCGTCCTGTCGGCGAAGGAGCTCGTAAAATTCGTCAAAATCAAAACGGGTCCAGTCGGTGACTAGATCCAGGCGCTGCATGGCGTTTTTTGTTCTGCTCGAATCACCTGTCAAAACTCCGACGACGAGGTCCCGGTTCGAGGCGATTTTCTCCTGTGGATAAGAAACGGTTCGACCGAAGTCGACGAACGCCACGCGCCCGTTTCCTAGAAAGACGTAATTTCCCGGGTGTGGGTCGGCATGCATCAGCCCGTGCCGCATGAGAGCCGACATATGAAATCTTGCGATCGTTTCGGCCGCGAGATTTCTCTCCGCCTCTGACGAGGCTGCAAGAAACTCCCGATAGCCCTGTCCATCGCAGAATTCCGTGGTCAGTACGGTCCTTCTGCTGAACTCGGTGAAGACTTTAGGGATGACGATCCGCGGTTCCGCGGCGAAAACCTCCCGAAACCGTGTTTGGTTCGCGGCCTCGACTTCATAGTCACATTCGTCGATCACGCGTGTTCGGATCTCGTCAAACAGTGAGCGGCTTCCCTGTTTTCCGAGGGAGGCCAGATATTGGACAATCGAGAGCTTATCGAAGGCCGCCTGGATCTTTTTTCGAATCCCGGGGTGTTGGACCTTTACAGCGACAATTTCGCCGGTATGGAGTCGAGCGCGGTGTACCTGACCGATGCTGGCCACCGCAATGGGCTGAGGCGCCCATTCGGCGAATAGGCGCCTGGGATGTACGCCGAACTCATCATGAATGCATCGGGCTACCATGTTGGCTGGCATAGGTGAGCCCATGGTTTGAAGTTGTGCCAGCGATTCGCGGAGTTCTGGGGTCATGTTCACGTCCAAGAAACTCGCCACCTGTGCGATCTTCATGGGTACGCCTTTGATCTCGCCCACGGAATCAACGATTCGTGAAAGAAGCGCTAGCTGGATGCGCTTTCGGATGAGGTCTTTGTCCAAGGCAACAGAAAGGTATCGCTGGATCGCCTCAGTGACCACAACGCGGAGATTGGCGGGGCTCGATCGCTCGTTTTGAACCAGCTTTCTTGCCCAGCTCAAGGTCATGGCGCGGAGTTGCTCCGCTTGCTTGTCCGTATTTTCGGGGGATTCCAGGACATGCTGTTCATAGAGTTCGATCAAGCGAAGAACCGGGCCTGGAATTGGACGAACACCGGACTCCCAATGGGCGATCGCAGCCGCGGAAACCCCGAATTCCTTGGCGATCTCACGCTGAGAAAGACAGACCAGCTCGCGGATTCTTTTCAGGCGCTCGGACGGCGATATTCGATCTTCCATAGAGACCAGTATGCTTACAATGTAAGCAGTTCTTCAATCGTGGACGACGCTCATCGCTTTTTTATCATGGAGATGTCAGGGGTCTCCAGGGATGGAGACCCGGTCTAGAAACGATGAATCACTCAAGGAGAGCCCGTATGAACCATGGTAAGAAGTTCGCTGTTTTGGTCCTGATCACCGCGCTGGCGGCCTCAGGTTGTTTTGGCGGCAAAGACGACGCGACACCCAGTGGCACTAGTTCGATCAGCGGCCCGTTGGATGGTTCCTACGTCGTCACAGGACTGACCTGTGACGGGACGCCAACATCATTCCTGCCAGTTGGAGCCTCCGCCATGTACGTGGCTTTCGCGAACCTGACAGGGTCTGTCATTACCGTATATTCCAGCGGTTGTGTCGCGACCGAAGGCCAAGTCTTTGCCTATCCCGCAACGAACCAGTTTACTATGCAGACAGTCAATCAGGTCTGTTCGGGTTCGTGTAGCGGAGCGGAATGTACTGCCCATAGTAACGTGAGTTCCGCGCTGGCGATGAGCTATTCGGTCTCTGGGAGCACGCTTACCATCTCCCGTACTTCGAGCGGAGATGACGGATGCACGAATGGCGAGGTATCGGCTCTCACGCTGACCAAGCAGTAAAGAGCAGGAGCGCGTGCCGCTGACTCCTTCGGCACGTGCTTTCACATTTTCATTCGGCCCTTTTTCACACTCGATCAATTCAAACTCGGCACATACTCTGATCTATATGAAGAAACTCTCGTTGCTTTTTATCGTCATTTTTCTGCCGTCGTGCAGTTCGATGGGCCTCAAGCGTGTTGACGGTCAACCCCAACCGGCTCCCGTCAAGCAAGGAGTCACCTGGGGAGGTCCCGCCGTCGGAAAGGTCGAGGTTCAGAAAGGCTATTGGTGCGAGGTGCGAGGCGGTATCCTTACGTTCGGAGACTCGGGCCCGACCGAAGCCATCGCGACCGAGAACGCCCGGAAGAAATGCCGTGACGTAGTCAAAAACAGCTCTTGCGAGCTTCAATCCTGCAAGCCGAACTAGCAGCTCGCGCAAGGCCTTGCAATTCACCCAAGTCGCCCTCCTCGTGGCCGGCCTGCTTAGCATAGGAGCAGATCTTGAATAAGATCCGTGCGATGCCTATATCTATGCCAATACCCATGCACGACCGACCTGCGTTGAGAAAGCTTTCGCCGACAACCTGGGAGCTTGCGCCTTCTGAAGAAAAAGGCATGCGCATCCCTGCATATTTCTTTGGAAGCGAATCTTTGGTGGACGCGCTGGATTCAGCGGTTTTCGAGCAGATCTCCAACGTCGCGACGCTGCCTGGAGTCGTGCGGGGGGTTTATTGCATGCCGGACGGGCATTCGGGTTATGGCTTCCCGATCGGAGGGGTAGCGGCCATGGATCCTCGAAGCGGCGTGATCTCGCCCGGCGGGATCGGCTTTGACATCAATTGTGGAATGCGGCTGCTTCTGACGAATCTCACCCGGCAGGAGATCCAGCCGCATCTTGAGCGTCTTGTGGATCGGCTTTTCGTTCGAATCCCTGCCGGAGTCGGGAGCGCGGGGTTTGTCCGTTTGAGCGCGGATGAATTCAGGGAGGTTGCCGAGCAGGGCGCGCGCTGGTGCCTGAAGAGCGGCTTTGCCTGGCCGGAGGATCTGGAGCTTACGGAAGATCAGGGATGCGCATCGGGGGCTGATAGCGCCAAAGTCAGTGAGGAAGCCATTCTTCGCGGCCTAAAACAAGTGGGGACGTTGGGCTCGGGAAACCACTATCTGGAGATCCAGGTTGTGACGAAAGAAGGACTCTTTGACCAGAGTCTTGCCGAACGATTCGGTCTTTTTCCGGATCAGGTC
>CAYNDM010000268.1:0-4609 GCA_964395265.1 uncultured Bacteriovoracaceae bacterium | reverse complement strand
GTCGAGACGAATCAGGAATGCACAAGACCGTCGCCCGATACTTTAAAGCAGTAGCTAACCAGATGTGTCATAACTGATTGATTTTTATTGACTTATGAATAACCGAGCCAGGGCGACTCATAGGGACATGACGGATCGAAGCCAATCTCGGAAAGCCAATCCAGCCGCCGAGCTCCTCAATGAGCTGGGCGGCTGGACTATCACATCATTCGATCGAGGCTTAGTAGGAACACTGACCTGACCTACCGGCGGCACTCGACACTAGTTCAGCCGCTTGGTCCACCAGATCGAGGTAACCAGCCACCGCAACTCTGCGCTTAGCCGCATCCTCGTTGCTCAAGTTGCTATCGACCGGGTAGTGGCTCGCGAGATAGCTCTTGAACTTGACCCGGAACTCGTCGCGGCTCGCGATGGTTGGATTATTGGCCGCGAATCGCTTGAAGGCCAAGATCACGCCTGGGCCTCCATTGTATGCCCAACGAGCGAGATCTAGTGCGATGCCCGTGCGACTTCGGCTGCTGAGGCCGCCTCCGCGGGAGTCCAGCCAATCCGCGATCGCCTTTTCGGCGTCGCGCTTCCTCTCACGGAAGTAGATCCCTCCGTAGATGAAGCTCGTCACCGGATTGCCCTGGCCGATCGAGGACCTGTGGCAGTTCAAGGCTCGCGAGGGCGCCATAGCCTGGGCGATCTCCTTGAACTGGCGGCACTCGGGCTTTTCGATCTCCCTACTGAAAATCGGAGTCACGTCCTCAACCGCAATCGGGGTCAGCTGAGCCACACCGAAGGACTCGAACTGAAGATCCGGCCGCGAAGTGTGACCGATATTCACGTGGAACCGCGACTCGTGGTTGAAGGTCGCGAAAATCTCTTTTGGATCCACGCCCACGCATTTCATTGCTTCAACGAAAGCGTTGTAAGTCACAGTCACGTAATTATCCGACACGCAGGGCTTTGGAACCTTTGGATCCAGAATCTGAACCCCATCCTCCGGCCTGCACTCGCGAGCGTAGCCGTTGCCACCTGCGACTTGATCGAGCTTCACCCTGCTGTACCAGACTTTGCCCTGCTCCTGAGCCGACGTGAGGCTTTGTTTCACGCATTCGACCGGAAGAGTCGTCAGAAGAGGCGGGCCGTCCCAGTTCAGCCTTCCACGAAGACGGGACAAGTCGTTCTCAAGATACTCGGTTCCAGGCTTGCACCCCCCTTGGGTCGGAGTGCAGGGCCGTGGAGTCGGCTCGTTAATCTCGAGTTCAGGAGGAAGATCAATCGAACCATCCTCGGGAATTCGATCCTCTGGTTCCTTCACGGGCACCGTAGGACGTGGAGGCTGCTTGGCCGGCTCACGCGCAGGGACCTGTTGAACCGTCTCCTTGTGGATGTGCGTCGTGGAAGAGCTCGTTGAGCTCGAGTTGTAAGTCGCGCTCGAGCTAGACGAGTTGTCGAAGATGAAGGTTTTCTTGCTCTTATCCACAAATTTATATTTACGCTTGTCCACGTACTTGTTCCCGCCACAGCTCTTTCCGCTGCAACGGTGATGCGAGTGCCCGCAGGTTCCGGTGGAGCAACTCAATCCCGAAGCGCCACGCATCCGCAAGCCATAGATCGAAGCCAACGGGTTCGCCGAAAGCTGGTACTGCATCCAAGGCTGATAGACCTGCGGCCCCATCATGCCTCCGTACATACCTCCATACATGCCGCCGTAGTAGTTGGGGGGGTAGGCCATCATCCCGCCGCCTGCCATCACGCCGGCCCCGAGAAATCCTCCGCCCCTCACTCCGCCGCCCCAGCCATTGCCGAAGCTACCGGTACCGAACCCGACACCCGCTCCGAGGAAGGCTCCGCCACCCATACCTCCGACGCTCCAAGCTGATGCTTGCTTCGGCGACGCGACCAATGTCAGCGCGGCCAACGTCGATAAAGCGGCCAATACGGCTGAGCCGTTGCCCTTGAACGAGATTTTCTTCTCAACTTTGTATTTCGTGCTCATAGCTCTCTCTCGCAATTTCTTCTCTGCTCTCTTCTGGTGAGACTCAATTTCTCTACTCCCGATATTGAATCTCCAGGAACTCAGGCTGAGTCATTTCAAGGGGCGTGCCCAAAATGACACCACTCTCCCCTAAAGGGGGTTCAAGCTTGAAATCACTGTATTTTCCCCTGCGTTCGGCGAGACACGCTGTAAATATGCGGTTCACTCCCTGTCTACGGATTGGACAGCCCTTCAGGCCGCTAACGGCGGTCGGAGTCAGCGAGTTCATCAGGTGCAAACAGACTCGCCGGGTTTGGGCGGAGGCCCATTCGCTCAAGAGTGCCGAAGGATCAACCTGAATAGGCCCAGTGCCCCAGCTTGGCGTTTTGTGCTCTGGCCCCAGCTGGCGTTTTATGCGAAACCCCCTTCATGCTCAGTAAGCCGCAGCGAATCGCGTTCTATATCGTCGCCATGATCCTGCCGCCGATGCTCGTCGGGGTCTTCACCAGCCTGAACTCCGTCTCGGAATCGATGCTTCACCAGGCTCCCGAACCCGTCAGCGAATCCCTGGCCAAGGAGCTTCCCAAGCCAGCCGCGCTCCACCCCTCCAAACCGACCGTGGCCATTCTTCTCAGCAACGCCGGCACGGAGGTTCTCGACTTCATGGGCCCGTACGAGCTGCTCTCCCGAACCGGGCTCTATAACGTAGTCACCGTCGCTCCCGAGCGCAGGCTCTCACCGACGACGGCCAAGCTCGCCGTGCTGCCGGACTATTCGTTCGCTGACGCCCCTGCTGCCGACCTGATCGTGGTTCCAGCCGTGATGGATTCGAATAACGTCGATCTGAGCACCTGGCTTGCGGAACGGGCGCCCAAGGCCTCCTTTATTCTCTCGGTCTGCGAAGGCGCGCGTGTCGTGGGAATGGCAGGATTGCTCGCCAATCGCCAGGTCACCAGCCATTTTAATGCGCTTGAGGATCTCCGGATGCGCTATCCGGATGCCCAATGGGTCACCGGCAAGCGCTACGTCGAAGACGGCAACCTGATCTCGACTGCGGGGATCACCGCCTCTTTGGACGGCACCTTAGCCGCGATCGCGCGATTGAGCGGTCGAAGAGCCGCCGAAAAGGTCGCCACCGAGATCGGCCTCAACTGGACCAACGTCAATACCGATCGCAAGATCGGCTCAGGCGAGTACCTGCGGCTCGCGCTTCACGGCGCCTTCACCTGGAGCAAGGAATCCGTCGGCGTGTGGATCTCGCCCGAGGCGAGCGAACTCAGCATCGCGATGGCTCTCGAGCCCTTCCCCAGGACCTTCACCATCCGCGCCTACACCATCGCTTTCGAGCGCAACTATCTTCGAACCCGCCATGGCTTGACTCTCGTCGCCGAGCGGACCGTGCACGATCCGCAAAAGCCCGATATCCTGGCGCTCCCGGCCGGGACCGTCTCGGCCCCTCCCCAGCTACAGGGCATCTACCTTCTGGATACCTCCCAGTATCGCCCTGCCCAAACTCTCCGCGCCGCGCTTCTGACTCTGACACGCCTTCGTGAGCCGGCGATTACGCACATGGTCGCCAAAATCATGGAGTCTCCCCACTATTAGCGCATCATCGCCGAAGACAGCCCTCTCCCTTGGCGGATCTGGCTCAAGATCGTCGCTCTTGCCCTTCTTGGCCTGGGCATAGCTTGGCTCGTCGAACAACGCATCGAACACATGATCCGCACTCGAAGACCATGCGCGCCTACAGAACACCTTGGATCACGCTGATGACTCCGAACCATTTATAGAGTAACGTAGGTCTCATGAAGAATCTGAATAGTTTTGGAACCTTGTCCACTCTCGAAGTCGGCGGAAAGCAGTACCGATTTCATTCCCTCAAAAAGTTCGCGAATCAGGCTGGCGATATCTCACGGTTGCCGTTCTCGCTGAAGATCCTGCTCGAGAACATGCTCCGCAACGAAGACGGCGTCGCTGTGAAAAAGCAGGACGCCGAAGCGATCGCGAAGTGGGATCCCAAGGCGACTCCCTCGACCGAGATCCAGTTCACTCCGGCTCGCGTGCTTCTGCAGGACTTCACGGGCGTCCCGGCCGTCGCCGATCTCGCCGCGATGAGAGGAGCGATCAAGAGCCTCGGAGGCGATCCCAACCAGATCAATCCGCTTCAGCCCGCCGACTTGGTCATCGATCACTCCGTCCAGGTCGACTTCTTTGGCTCCCCTGATGCCGTGAAAAGAAACACCGAAGTGGAATTCGAGCGCAACCAGGAGCGCTACCAGTTCCTTCGTTGGGGACAGAACGCGTTCAAGAACTTCAGGGTCGTTCCTCCCGGAACGGGCATCGTTCATCAGATCAATCTGGAATACCTCGCGTTCGTCGCCATGACCGCGGAAAAGGACGACGGCACCTACGTGTATCCCGACACGTTGGTCGGCACCGACTCCCACACCACGATGATCAACGGCCTGGGCGTGCTGGGTTGGGGCGTCGGAGGAATCGAAGCTGAAGCCGCGATGCTGGGGCAACCGAGCTCGATGCTGAACCCGAACGTCGTGGGCTTCAAGCTGGTAGGCAGCCTGCCCCCGGGAGCCACCGCGACCGACCTCGTCCTCACAGTCACCGAGATGCTCCGCAAGAAGGGCG
>CAYNDM010000267.1:0-4637 GCA_964395265.1 uncultured Bacteriovoracaceae bacterium | reverse complement strand
TGGACGCATCGAGCGCCCGATCGAAGTAAGCGATGAAGACCCCGCGAACCTCGCCTCGGAGAGCGAAGGCGATCGCCTTGAGCGAGGTTTCGTCGAAAGGGCCGGGGCCGCTCTTATCGGCGATCCGCTCGACTCGCCCCAGATGGTAGAAGTCGAAGCGATCAGGAAGCGCTGAGCTGAGTTTTTCGGCTAGCAGATCCATCTGCCGCTCCTTTCATCTGCGAGCCCGTATCCCCCGGTCTTCGGGGCCTACTGGGCTTTCGCTTCTCGTTGGCTCGGGCGACCGGGGGCTGGCGCGGAATCCGAGAGAGCCCGATCGATCGTCTTGACGACGTCCTCGGCGCTTAACGGCTTGAGCAAGTAGGCCGGGGCGCCGACGTTCACGGCCTCCATTACGATATTCACCTGGCCCATCGCCGAGACGATGACGACTCGAGCCTCCTTGTCGGCCTTCAAAATCCGGCGAGTGGCGTCGATTCCGCTCATGTGCGGCATCACGATATCCATCGTTACGACATCGGGTTTCAGGCGAGTATACATCTCGATCGCCTGAAGGCCGTCTTCAGCCTCTCCTACGACATGATATCGGGCCTGAGTCAGGATCTCGGCCAGGGTCTTTCGGACAAAAGCGACGTCATCCACGATCAACACGGTTCGTGCCATTCCCTTCGATTGTAACGGGCACCTTCATGGGAGCTCAACTCGTTTTCCTGAAAGCGGCTCTAGATGCGCGTCTTTGGAGGCGTCATCGTTTTGGCGAGATCCGGGAGGCGGGTAGCGGTGGTTTCCCGTCGCCTTTGGCCATGCGAAGGGAAATCGGAATATCACGGAACGGATTCGAGGTGGAACGGACTCTGGGCAAAACGGATTCGGGGCGCCTGTCTGAACCGGATTCGGTCCGTCTGGGCGCCCCGAGCAGAGTGAATCGAATTCGAGATCTATGCTACGCGGTCGTAGTCGCCGGCCGATTTTCGACGTTGCGAGCGAGTTGCCTTGGATTCGGCGCTCGCCCCCGAGGGACGTTTATCGCCTCCGCCTTCGGCCGCGCTGCGGGCGCTTGGAAGTTTCTCAGTCAGCACCACCTCCAGGACCTCATCGATGGATTTCACGGGGATGAAGGTCAAGGTATCGCGGTACTCCTCGGGAATGTCCTCCAGGTCCTTCTTGTTCTTCTCGGGGATGATGATGGTTTTGATGCCATGTCTCATCGCCGCGAGAGCCTTCTCCTTGAGTCCGCCGATCGGAAGGACCTTGCCAGTCAGGGTAACTTCGCCCGTCATGGCCACATCCTTGCGGATCGGGATGCCAGTGAGCCTCGAGATGATCGCCGAGGTCACCGTGATGCCCGCCGACGGCCCGTCTTTCGGGACGGCTCCGGCGGGGAAGTGCACGTGGATATCGGTTTTCTCGAAGATATCCTCGTCGATCCCGAAGTCCTTGGCACGGGAGCGGATCATCGCGAGCGCGTAATGTCCCGACTCCTTCATCACGTCACCGAGCTGACCGGTGAGGGTGATTCCGCCTTTGCCTTTCATCGTGGTGGCTTCGACGTAGAGGATTTCCCCTCCGACCGAGGTCCACGCAAGGCCCGTGGCGATGCCGACTTCGTCCTTCTCCTGCTCGTCCTCGCGGGTGAAAGGAGCCGGACCCAGGAACTTATAGACCTGCTCGCGATCGATGAGCGTCTTTTCCTTCTTTCCTTCGGCTACCATACGCGCGGTTTTGCGGCAGAGGGTCGCCATCAGGCGCTCGAGATTTCGCAGGCCCGCTTCGCGCGTATACTGCGAGATCGTGGTCTGGATCGCCTCGTCGGTGAACTCGATGTGGGACGGCTTGATCCCGTTTTCAGTGATCTGCTTGGGGATCAGGTACTTTCTCGAGATCGAGAACTTCTCCTCCTCGGTGTAGCCTGGAAGCTGAATGACTTCCATGCGGTCGCGAAGCGCGGAGGGGATGTTTTCCAGGACGTTGCAGGTCGCGATGAACATCACGTTCGTCAGGTCGAACGGAACGTTCAGGTAGTGATCACGGAAGCTGAAGTTCTGCTCCGGATCGAGAACCTCGAGAAGCGCGGCCGATGGATCCCCCCTGAAGTCGTTTCCGAGCTTGTCGATCTCGTCGAGGACGAAGACGGGGTTATTGGTTCCGGCTTGCTTCAGCCCCTGAATGATGCGTCCGGGGAGGGCCCCGACGTACGTGCGCCGGTGTCCGCGGACCTCGGCCTCGTCTTTCACGCCACCCAGGGAGATCCGGACGAATTCGCGTCCGAGCGCCCGCGCGATGGAGCGGCCCAGCGAGGTTTTTCCGACGCCGGGAGGGCCTGAGAAACAAAGGATGGGCCCTTTGAGCTTTTCTTTGAGCTTGCGAACCGCCAGGTACTCGAGGATCCGCTCCTTGATCTTGATCAGGTTGTGGTGGTCCTCGTCCAGGATCGTCTTGGCGCGGGTGAGATCGAGATTGTCGACCGTGCTCTTGTTCCAAGGAGTCTCGATCAGCCAGTCGATGTACGTACGGAGCATCGAGGCTTCGGATGCGTCGGGATGCATCCGTTCCAGGCGGCCGAGCTGCTTGAACGCTTCTTGTTCGACCTCCGGTGGCATCTTGCAGCTCTCGATCTTCGCTTTGAGCTCGGCAAGCTCTTCGCCTTTGGGGTCGCTGTCCCCGAGCTCACTCTTGATGGCCCGGATCTGCTCGCGCAGGAAGTACTCCTTTTGCGATTTGGACATCTCGTCCTTGGCCTGCGATCGGATCTTCGCCTGGAGGGTGAGGACTTCGATCTCGCGGGTCAGGATCTCGTTGATCTTCTTCAACCGTTCGAGGCAGTCGAGGGTCTCGAGGATGCCCTGGGCTTCGCTGACCTTCAGTCCCAGGTTCGAGGCGACCAGGTCGGCGAGACGCCCCGGATCGGTGATCTCGTCGAGCACCATCAGGATGTCCGGTGAGAGGACCTTGCCAAGCGAGATCACGCGCTCGAGTTGCTCGCGAACCGTGCGCATCAGGGCTTCGGCCTCGGCGGTATCTCCCAGCGTCTCGTCAGAGACCTTGTCGATCTTCACTTCGAAGTACGGATCTTTCTGGGTGAATTCCCGGATATTCGCTTTGGTCAGGCCTTGAGTCAAAATCTTGATTCGCCCGTCCGGCAGCTTCCGCATGCGCATGATCATCGCTACGGTGCCGGTCGTGTGAATTCCCTCGGGAGAGGGATGTTCGTCGCTGATGTCTTTCTGGGATGCCAACAGGATCAAACGATCAGAACGGGACAACGCTTCTTCCACGCTGCGGATCGAAGAATCCCTCCCTACGAACAATGGGATGATCATGTAGGGAAACACGACGATGTCCCGAACGGGCAACATCGGAAGTGTCTCTGGGATCTCGATCTGTTCACCCTCGTAATTCGTCACCATTCACTCTGCCTCCGTGGTGTTTACTCTTATGAGACGATTCGGCGGTTTAACGAGTTGGCTTGAGCGAATTCAGATGGCCAATGCGTGCGAAATTATGCGAAGTATCAGCCATTTAGACCGGAGATTGACAGATTAAAATGGTCAAGTAATGGTTCAGGAAGGCAAAAATCGATCTAGACGAACAGGGCGACTCCAGATGGGGCCGCCCCGTGAAAAACGGAAAAACTCAAAAGCTTAGGCGTAGATCTTTTCCCGGTGCTCCTGTTTCTCCTTGCAAGCGATGCAAAGAGTGGAGACCGGCCGGACTTCGAGGCGCTTGGGTTCGATCGCCTCTTCGCAGTCCATGCAAAGGCCGAATGTGCCGTCGTCCAATCGGGCAAGAGCTTCGGTGATTTTTACTAGGAGTTGGCGTTCGCGATCGCGAAGCTTGAAGATCAAATTCTGGTTCACTTCGGTGGCTGCCAGGTCGGTCTCGTCCGGGAGATCGTCTTGGCAGACATTCAATTCTTCTTTCGACTGCTTCGTGCAATTGAGAAGACGCTGCTTCTCTTCCAGGAGCACTCTTCTAAAGCGTGCCTGAGTCTTCGCGTCCATACTATCATCCCCCCACAGAATGATTGGACCCCGATTTTGACGCCGTGGTCCATACCAACGATTTGTTCATTGCACCGCCATCCTAGACGGTGAAAAGTTTTTATAGGGAGTGACCAAGTTTATCAACTAAAAGAATTTTAAACGTCAATTTTTTCTATTTGGAGGAGATTCCTCCCCCTCCCCGCAGGTCTGCGATCAGAGTTCCCTCAGCCGCTCTCCTGGGACCCCTTGACGGGGTCACCTCAATTTTCTAAACCCAGTGGAACATGAAAAAAGGCAAAAAAAATCATGGGAATGCTCGCGAGGAGCATCCTCAAGGGGTGATCGTGCTTGCCGCCGGGATGGGAAAACGCATGAAGTCCTCCCTGCCCAAGGTTCTGCACGAAATCTCCGAGGAACCGATCCTCTTTCACACTCTGGATCGGATCCGCGAAGCTGCTCCGAACGCGGAGGTCGCGATCGTCGTGGGGCATGGGCGCGAACAAGTCGAGGCGCGCGTCCGCGAGGAACCACGATTCGCCGGGATGAAGCTGACCTTTGTCGTGCAGGAGGAGCAGCGAGGCACTGGCCATGCCGCAAGATGCGCGATGGATTCCTCCTGGGGGGAACAGCGAGTCAGCGAAGGCGCCCTGATCC
>CAYNDM010000266.1:0-4653 GCA_964395265.1 uncultured Bacteriovoracaceae bacterium | reverse complement strand
CGGCGAGGTCGCTCCCGCAAAGCGGGCCGCCTCGGCAAGCGCAAGCTCCATGGCATGAATCCAATTGGGGTCAAAAGCCGCCATGCGTCGTTCTTCTCATAGCCGGGCTCCACCCTCAAGCGGTTCGCCTCGAAAAGCCCTCGCAACCTATGAATGAGCCCGGTAAGCTGCCTATTTGTTCAGGGGCGACGGCCCCGGGAGGAGAAGCATGAAAGACAAGCAATTCGGAGCATGGATGGCCGCCGCGATCACAGGGCTTGCGATCAGCTCGGGCGCGCACGCTGACAAGGGTGCGGTTCAAGGAACGAAAGGCAAGAATTCCGGGAAAGCCAAGGAGGAGCCTGCGATGTACTGTGCGACCTCCTGCAAAGGGCATTCGGAATGTCACGGGCATGGCAACACGAATGGCTGCGCCGGCCAGAACGAGTGCAAGGGGCAGGGCTGGATTTCTGCGCGCGACGCCAAGGAATGCAAGTCCAAGGGAGGAGCGTGGAAGAAGGACGAAGGGGCCAGCAAGAGCTGACTCGCCGAATCGTGCCGGGCGTAGGAGTTGGCCTCAGGCCGTCGCACTATCAATGGGTGCTGGAGAACCGCCCCAAGGTGGATTGGTTTGAGGGCATCTCCGAGAATTTCATGGCCGGCGGCGGCCGGCCGCGCAGAGTGCTCGAGAAGGTGCGGGAGAATTATCCTGTCGCTATCCACGGCGTCAGTCTTTCGATTGGAGCGGTCGATCCGATCTCGCCCGAGTACCTGAAGCGGCTCCAGGAATTGATCCGATGGCTCGACCCGTTCATTGTCTCGGATCATCTCTGCTGGACGACCTACGGAGGCAGGAACTCTCACGAACTCTTGCCCTTGGACTACTCGGACGAAGAGTTGAGCCGGGTTCGGCAGCGGGTGATGCGGGTTCAGGAAACCTTGGGCAGGGAGCTTCTTCTGGAGAATCCCTCGGCTTATGTCTCGTTCGCGCGAAACGAAATGAGCGAGGCCGAGTTCTACTCCGAGCTTTGCCGCGCAACCGGGTGCAAGATCCTCTTGGATCTGAACAACGCCTTCGTCAATTACAAGAACCTGGGGACGGATCCTCGCGCCTACTTGAGAGAGCTGCCGTCGCGTTCGGTGGCTCAGTTCCATCTTTCGGGGCACAGCGTGCTTCCGGATATTCGAATCGATACCCATGATGAGCCCGTGGCGCCCGAGGTCTGGAATCTCTATCGCGAAGCGATCGGATTCTGGCCGCGGACGCCTACGCTGATCGAATGGGATGATCGGCTCCCCGAGTTCCCGGTCCTGATGGCCGAGGCGGAGAAAGCGCGATCGATCGCAGCTGAAGCGTCGCTTGAGCCCGGGGTACTGGAGTTCCGGAATGCCGGGCGATTCGCAGGCGATTTTGCGGGGGCTTCTCCGTTCTTGGACGCGCCTCTGCAGGAGTCCTTTTACAGAATGATGACTTTTCCAGAGGAGCTCGATGCGGATGTTTCGGAGCTTTCGATCCTGAACCCAGATCTGCCGGTTTCGCGCCTACGTGGAATGAAAGCTTATCAGCGGGCCTACTTTCTTAGGCTTCGTGAAGTGCTCGGAAATCTTTTTCCGACGCTCCTCAAGGCCATGGGGGAAGAAGGCTTCTCGATCGCGGTCGCGGGATACATCGCGGATTGCCCGCCTCACACTCCCGACATCATGGACGCGGGCGCCCGTTTGGCCGACTACTTGAGGAGCTGCGATCTTCGGTACGATTACGGGGTCCCAATTCTCGTGATGGCCGAGATCGCGGAGCTTGAGTGGGCGCACGCGTCTCTTTTCTGCGCTCCGGATGCGCCGCCTCCGCTGGGAGTTGAAGCGCTCGCGGCGCTTTCGCCCGAGGATTGGGAAGGCGTGGGTTTCGAGATCTCGCCATTGGTGCGGCTCATCTCGGCGGAGTGGGACGTACTGAAAATCTTGGAAGAGGCGCGGATCGGCGATTCGCTCTCGCCGCCGGAGAAGCGGGCGAACGACTACCTAGTTTATCGTCGTGGGGATGAGGTGCTTCATCGAGAGCTCCCTCAAGCTCAATGGCTCCTGATCTCGGAGCTGTCGCGAGGAAGATCATTCAAGGAAGCTTGCGCCCTCAGCGAGCTTGTCTGGGAGGAGGCTGCTCCCTTTCTGATCGAGATCGTTCGCATGGGCTTGGTTCGGAAAGTCCATCGGACGGCGATTGCCAGGGCGACGACTAGAATGAGAATGGCGGCTACGAGGACAGTAGTCGATCAGGTTTCGCTTCAGGATTAGTCGATCGGCGGCTCCTGTTGACAAAGTTTTGGCGGAATTCGCGGGGAAGGGGAGGTGGCTCGGCAGACTTCTTGTTTAAGATAATTTTGTATGACAGACAGAATAAAAATTCCCATATTTAAATATGGGGAGGTAGTTCGAGTGACGGCAACTCAGGCGAAACGCAAGATTCTGATAGTCGAGGACGATCAGGAGCAGCGTGAGATGCTTGAAGATATCTTGACCGAGAGGTTTCACGTTTTCCTCGCCTCGAATGCCGAGCAGGGAATGGAAATCGCACGATCCGAGAATCCGGACGTCGTGCTCCTGGATATTCGCATGCCTGGCACCAGTGGTCTGACGCTTTGTCAGCAGCTTCGAGACGATCCCGCGACGCGGCAGGCGAGTGTGATCATGCTGACGGGCGTGGACGATACCGAAAGCCGGATCCAGGCGTTCTCTTATGGCGCGGACGATTTCATCAGCCGACCGATCCGGACCAAGGAGCTGATCGCGCGCATCCAATCGAAACTCAGGCGCTTGGAAGAAAGGGAGACTCCTCAACAGCTGATCGTCTGTGGTAACCTTTCGCTTTCGTGCGCCAAGTACGAGGTGCGAATCGGCGACAAGCCGATTCCGGTCAGCGTTCTGGAGTTCAACCTCCTGAAGTTCCTGGTGGAGAATCGCGATCGCGTCGTCAGCCGCCCGGAGATTCTCGAAAAAGTCTGGAGCGGCGCCAAGGTCAGCGCACGGACCGTCGATACCCATATGGCTTGTCTCCGAAAGAAGCTTGAGGGCTTCTCCTATCCTCTCTCTACCATCTACGGAGCGGGTTACGTCATCAAGACGACCTGAAAGATGAGCATAGCGAACCTTGGCCGGTCGCCGGGTCGCGGACTCACGCCGATCCGACGCATTGGTTGACTTCTTGCAACCCAGCTTCTTGCAATCCAATCGAATCCAAACGGGAAAGGCGGACGTTTCATCTATGAATTTTCTCAGCGCGATCCAGATTCTCAGGGGCAACCAGAAGCGGATCCGTGGCCTTTTCACCCAGCTCGGCGCCGTCGACCTGCGCGCTCACGAGATGGTGTCGGGTGTCCGCGACGAGCTTTGCACCGAAATCGCGATCTACGCGCAGCTGGAAGAAGAGATTCTCTATCCGGAAGTGGAAGACAATCTCAGTCCTGAGGGGCAGGCTCTGATCGATCGGGGCCGCGAGGAGCTGGAGGAACTTCGGCATCGCTCGATCCAGCTCAAGGAGCTCTCGCCCGGAGATCAAGTCTTCATGGAGCGGTTGATGGAGCTCCAGGAGGTTTGGGAGAGTCATATCGACGAGGAACAGTCCACGCTTCTCAACGAAGCGGAACAGGTCTTGGGTTCCAAGCTCCAGGAGCTGGGGGAACGGATGACTTCTCGGCGCGAGCAACTGCTCGAAGGGACTCGGTTCCGCCCTTCCTCTGGGGACTCCGTCCAAAACCCCCATGGGGGAGAGCAGATGCGAAAGGGCGCGTAGGCCGGCGCTTCTGCGGGGCGGATTCTGCAAGGGATGGAGCCCGGCCTAGGGTAGTTCGAGAGAGGGGTTGACCCGGTTCGGGGAGTCCGTTCTATGTATGAGGGCAGACCCGCCGTGCGGAAATTCACCATTCTTGACGGGAGTTTCCCCTAAATACGCCCCTAATTCGGACTGGATTGACAATCCGTGGGGATCCCGAGTAAGGTCCCTTTCTCGAATACCGGTTCTTTCAAGTGCGAGTGTAGCTCAGCGGGAGAGCACGCCCTTCACACGGGCGGGGTCACAGGTTCAATCCCTGTCACTCGCACCATTTTCAATCACTTAGCTTCGTTTTTTCAGAATGCGATCTCACGGGATTCTCAGCGTTCGTGAAATACACGCGCCTCAGCGCGTACCTCCGGCGTCGGAGGTGGAGGGTTCCTTCCGGAGTTCGCCGCCCAGCGCCTGCGACGAGTCTCAAGCGCGAAGTTCGGTCAGAAAGATCTGAATCGAACGACTTCAGCTCGCGCCTAGCACGCTTACCCGCGCTTTTCGGCTAAAGCGTAGATCTCATGCCCGACTTGCAGCCGGGCGGGCACGTGGAACGTGAAAGCCTTAGGCAGGATTTCTTTCACGAAGCCATAAGCCCAAGAGGTTTTCTTGTGGTGACGTAGCTCGCTGATTTTTTCGGGTGTCCAAAGCGATAAGGTCTTTTTCTCTTCGAGCTTCAAGGCTTCTTCCATCGACGGGCTCGGGCCGCCGCTCACGGGCTTTCCTAAGCCAAAGCACCCAAAATCCTTCAATGCATACCGGATATCGTAACAATAAAGCTTGATGGGACGCAGGCCCACGTTCTCGAGAGCGAGTTTCAGGGTCCCGGTCCTGAAGTACATGATGTGATTCAGCAGCAT
>CAYNDM010000265.1:0-4655 GCA_964395265.1 uncultured Bacteriovoracaceae bacterium | reverse complement strand
TTTCTTTCGGCGCGTGGCTGGCGGCAGCCGTGGCCGTGGCGCTGGTCGCAGACAGGATTGGTACTCGCCCTCTCGCTCCGCTGGAGCATGCCGGGAGCTCGCCTCCATCCTCCCGGACTCCAGCGCTGACCGTGGGTCGATAACCGCCAATAAGCTGACTCAACGGAAAATGTTGTCACAGGAGCAAGAGGTGTTTAACCTAAAAATAAGTGATATCCCCAATGCATAGTCGAGCAGAAATACTGAAACCCGCTTTCTGGCTGTTGATCCTCAGTTGCTCATTCGGGTTCATTCCGGATGCTCGCTCCGCGGACTGCAAAAGTTGCGAGCAGAAGCTCTCCGAAATTCGCCAAAAAGAAACACAGATCGAGGAGAACACTGAGTTCCTCGGCAAGAACCGAGCTTACCTGACCATGCTCAGCCCGACCGAAGCCTCCAAATTCCTCAAGGTCGAGGGAAACATCATGATGATTCTTCAGCGCATCGACGAACTCAAGAAGGACGTGGTTCGCCTCGAAAGCGAGATGGAAAAGCAAGGTTGCGATGCCTGCCCTGGGATGTCCACGGGAAGCACGCAGCCGGCTAAGCAGCCCACCGAGAAGGACGAGGGCAGCTCACAGCCCAAGAAAGAGACCAAGGGCGAAAGCAGCTCGCAGCCCAATAAAGAGACCAAGGGAGAGAAAAAGTGAAGAACCGCAGAAAGCTTCGGAATTTCCTCATCAATCCCCGCTATCAGCTCAAATACATCTCGCTCCTCACCGCGACGGGATTCGTGCTGACGATATTCAATTGCGCGATCTTCTACTACTTCATCCGGGAGAACTACTCCATCCTGGTCGAACTCGTGCCGATGCAAGAGCAGGTGCGAAATCAGCTGTACAGCGAGCTTTACCAGATCATCGTCTATCTCACGATAGGCTCGGTGATCTTTCTCGCTCTCATCGCGCTCGTTGGGCTAGTGATCTCTCACCGCACCGCGGGTCCGCTCTATCACTTCAAACGGGTCTTCAACGAAATCAAGGGCGGCAAGACCCAGGCCCGCGTCATGCTCAGGCCTACGGATGATTTCCAAGACGTCGCGCAGGCCTTCAACGAAATGATGAACAGCATCGAAAAGAAATAAGGCGACCTGGTCCCCGAACCAGGTATCCAGACAAGCGAAAGGCCGCGTCCCTCTTGGGAGCGCGGCCTTTCTCATTTTACCTCTGCGAACGCCTCATGCGCGCTTCAACGATTCGCCGAGCGCGGAGATCATTCGTAGAATCACAGCAGCGACTTGAACCAGCACGCTGGACGGAGCCCGACCTCGAAACCGGTCAAAGGAGTACTGAGCGGCTTCCTTCTCCGCGCCGGCGCTCCCCTGGCCCGCCGGATGATTCTTTCCTGGAATCTTGGATTGATCGAAAGCTGCATGGCAGAGAGCCCCAGCCACATAGGTATCCAAACGACACTGCGCAGCAGGATGCCGATGATTGGTTTTGTTCACGACAGTGGTGTCAGGAGTATCGAAGCTTGGAAGAGGCCGCTGTTGCAGGGTTGCCAGAAGGTTGCCCAGCGCCAGGCCTCCCATGGAAACGCGGTAACAGAGATCCTGCTCGGCTTCGGTGCTCCAAACGGCGTCGCATTGAGCCTGGGCTGTCGCGGGAATGATCGCGCGGAAAGTGGCGTTCTTCTCGTGCTCGTCCGCCCAGAGTTGGCGGGCGCAGACCTGTGTAGCGAAGTAATCCGCTTGTCCTTCATTCGCCGCCCAAGTCGCGTTGCCGAAGAAGTCGGTGACGAAAGGAAAACCTCCCAGGTGATGACCCAGCTCATGGCATGCGACCAAAACGAAACCATCCAAGGTGATTTCCTCTCGACGAGCCAATCCGCCGTAGAAATTCAAGATCCAGGTGCCACCGAACTGCTGGGCGCTCGCGTTGACGGTCGAGCTGCTCCAGTTCTTGCGAACGGAAAGCTTCGCCCCGTGTGTCTCAATGATGGGGGCATAGATCGCGGCGATCGCGTCCAGGCTTTGGTTGAATTCTTCTTCGGTAACGTTGTTAACGACTGTCGGATCATCCAAGATCCATAGATTGTTTTCGGGAAGGAAACTGGCGTTGGCGGAAACCGAGATCATCAGGGTCAGAACCCCTGAAGAGAATTGTGCGAACCTAGTCAGCAGCTTCATGCGCTCTCCTTTGCGTCATTTTTGCACATCCATATCCTGCGAAAAAAGACGTTAGCGGACGACTATGAATTTGTCCAGCGGGTGCCAAAATAGCATAGCGCATCAAGCAACTCTGAACGAATTATCTCCAGGCGTGAGCGCGCTCGAGCGAATTCAACGCGAAGCACGTGAAGCAAAGATCTGACGCCAGGCGTGAAACCTTGATGGCGAGTGGATAGCGTTTCAATACGATCGCAAATCGCGCTCAGGTCATCCGCGCCGAAGTTCGCTGAAGTGGATTTCAGTGAGTGGCTGATCTGCCCAATGGCTTTTAGGTCATTCTCCTCGATGGCGCGATCCAGCGAATCGATCTTTCGCGGCGCCTGCTCCAGGAAAAGTTCGATCATCTCGATCACGAAGCGAGGATCGTCATCCCGCCCCAATGAGAAGATCGACCGCAGCCGCGACGCATTGATCGCCTCCGGAGACTCACGAAGCGGAACCCATCGTTCGAGCATGCGAAAAAGAACGTCCGGCTCCACGGGTTTAGGAAGATAGTCGTCCATTCCCGCTTCGAGGCAACGCTTCCGATCCTCATCCGAGGCGTTTGCCGTGAGAGCCACGATCGGAATCAAGCGCAGCCGTGGGGAATCCGCGCCGCGAATTCGGCCGGCGACCTCGTAGCCGTCCATTTCGGGCATCTGGCAATCCATGAAGACCAGATCGAAGCCTTCGTCCAACTTTTGGATCGCCTCGAGGCCGCTCGAAGCCACCTCAGTCTCAGCGCCGAAATGCTCGAGCAGCCTCGAAACGACTTTCTGGTTGATCGGGTTGTCCTCCACGATCAGCACCCGTCTCTTTCGCTCCCAAGATTTCTCCCTGACAGAGATATCCCGAGCTTCCGCCTTCGACCGCCCTCTGGCGATCGAGAGAGGGAGCTCGAACCAGAACTCCGAGCCATGGCCCGCCCGACTCATCAGGCCGATCGAGCCGCCCATGCGTTCCACCAGCCTCTTCGAGATCGCCAGGCCGAGCCCTGTCCCTCCCCGACGACGGTTGCTCGCGCTATCAACCTGCACGAAAGAATCGAAGAGCTTGGCTTGGTCCGCTTCCGAGATCCCGATGCCCGTATCCCGAACGGAAAATCTCAACCGGCATTCCGGGGCATTTCTCGCCACCTCGCTGACCAGAACTTCGACGCTGCCCCGCTCGGTGAATTTGACGGCATTGGAAAGCAGATTCAAAAGGACCTGGCGAATTCTCGCCGGATCCCCTCGGAGCCAAGGGTGCACCCCGGCCTGGAGGCTGGACTGCAAGGCCAGGCCTTTCTCTTTGGCTGGGACGGAGAGGATATCCAGGCATTCGAGCAGCAAGGCTTCGAGATCGAATTCGACGCTCTTGATCTCGAGCTTCTCGGCCTCGATCTTCGAAAGATCCAAAAGGTCATTCACCAGCGAAAGCAGGATCTGCGCGGATGTCTCGATCGTCTTGGCGAATTCCATTTGCTCGCTGCCGAGCTCGCTGCGGGTGAGGAGATGCGCCATTCCGATCACGCCGTGGAGCGGAGTCCGAATCTCGTGGCTGACATTGGCCAAGAACCGCGACTTGGCCCGCGATGCCGCCAGTGCCTCCTCGCGGGCTTGGATCAATTCCTGCTCGTGCCTCTTCCTGGCGGTGATATCCCGAACCGCGACCGCGCGCACCTCTCGGCCAAGGAAAACGTTCCGCTTGATCCTGAGCTCCACCTCGATCTGCGTGCCATCCTTCCGAAGCGCATGGCAATCCAACCCCGCGCTTTCTGCTGAATCGAGGCATTGGATCACTTTCAGACGATCGGCAGGCGCGAAAAGCCCGGCGACCTCGACGCCCAGAAGGTCATCGGCTTGAGCGTATCCGAGCAACAAGGGCAGATGATGGTTCGCCTGCAGCACTCTTCCCGCCTCGATGATCATCAGGCCTTCGAAAGAGGAGGCGGCGAGCGCCTCGACCCGCTTGACGTGCTCTTGAAGGATCTTCTGGTCGACGTTTTGGGCCACCACCCGCTTTTTCAGGCGTCTCGACTCGAGAAGGCTCTCGATCCTCAGCCGGCAGAGCCCAGCGATCTCGGTCAGAGCTCCCGTCCATGCAGGCTCGGCGCCGGGCGATCTCCCGAAGCGGAGCACGAGCGCGCATCTCAGTTGATCCACGTCGAATGGATACCTAATGGAATAGGCGCGTTGCCCAGGGACTTGATCGAGCAGGGCGCCCTCCGAGCAAAAAACCTCCTCCTGTCCGTCTACGGCCATGCTCAGCGAGATCGCATCACATGCCGAGATCCGCCTGCCCAGCCTGATCAGGGAGAGCAGCCCCGGGTCGCGTCCGTCGCCGAGATTGAGGATTTCCTGCCGTCGGGATTCACGCTCCATGCCGGTCAGTTCAGCTCGAAGCGGTATCCCACCCTCGGAATCGACTTGATGTAAGCACCTGCCTCCCCGAGCTTTCTTCGAAGGGAATACATATGGGTGTAGAT
>CAYNDM010000264.1:0-4660 GCA_964395265.1 uncultured Bacteriovoracaceae bacterium | reverse complement strand
AGTCGATCGCTTCGCGCTGTAGATGGCCTGGTCGGCAGCCTGAATCACAGTCTTCTTTGAATCGGCGTGATCAGGGAAGAGCGCTACGCCGATCGAGACGGTGAAGTGGATATCGAGACCTTCGCATGCCAGGAAGGAACGGGTTTCAACCGATTTCCGGATACGTTCTGCGACGACTTGGGCGGTTTTCAGATCACACGAAGAGAGCACAGCGACGAATTCATCCCCACCGTACCTGAAACAGGTGTCGGTATCGCGCACGAGTTTGCGAAGCTCGCTTCCCAGCTCGTTCAGAAGTTTCGTTCCGACAAGGTGCCCGTAGGCGTCGTTGATGCCCTTGAACTTGTCCGCGTCGATGAAAAGAATGGCGAAGGATTTTCCGGTCTGCTCGGCCTGAGCGATCTCCCGGTCCAGGATGTTGTTCAGGTATCGGGTATTGTAGAGCCCGGTTGCCTCGTCCACGTAGACCAGGTGCTGCACTCCCATGTAGTGCTCGATATTACGGCCAGTGACTTCGATCTGGGCTTTGAGCATCTTGAGCTGACTTTCGAAGACCTCCGGAGCGATGGGGCGCGCCGGAGAAAGGCAAACGCAGAAGTAATCGACGTCGCCGACGCAGCGGAACCGGAAGATGAACAGGGCAGGCGTCAACTGCCCGCGCTCGATGAACCGAAAGATCTCTTCGGATTCCACCATCTTCGGCAGAGGATTGGAGGCATGGAGGGCGATATCGAGAATTTCCTCCATCGCCCGGTCCTGATCCTCGCCGCCACGATCCTCGAGCCGGCGGATCTGGCCGTCCTGGAGTTTGTAGATGGCGGAATGATTCGACGAAAGCTCTCGCGAGACGTAGCTCTGAACCAAGGCGAAGATCTTCTGCTGCTCGAGCGTCGCCGAAATCATCTGGCAGGTGTTCAGAAGATTCAGGTAGCTGGAAGCGCCGCTATGCTCACCGAAGACGGCCCTTCGATCGAGTCCCCGCTTCACCGCCAACTGGAAGGTTTCGAGGTTGAACGGCTTGGCCAGGTAGTCCTCGGCGCCCAGGCGTATCGCGGCCACGGCTTCCTCGACCGTGGCGTTGTCCGAAACCATGATCACGCTGGTGACCGGGCTCATGCGCTTCACTTTCTCGAGCAGGCGAAAACCGGTGATCCCCCCACCCGAGGGGGTTTGGCTGGAAGAGTCCACAACGATGAGGTTGTAGCTGAGGCGACCGACCCAGTCGAAAGAGCTTTCGACGCGGCTGATGACGTCCACCTGGCAATCAGCGACCTCCCGGATCAAGTCAGAATACAGCTCGCTCTGCTTGATATCCTCGGAGATGATCAGGATTTTGTGCGAATTGGTCGTCGACATCAGGAAACTTTTTCTATCTTACCTGATTCGGCCTCTTCGTCACCAGGCATGGTTTGCGAATCCAGCAGCCCGCCTGCCGCTCGGAAAGCTTGAGCCGCTTTCGCGAGGCGCTCCCTGAGTTGGGCAGAATTTTCCCTTTCCTTGACGTACTTGTCCTGAAGCAGGTCCATGTTGAACTCGAGGGTGTCGAGCTTGCGTTTGAGCTCGATGATCTTGTTCTCGCGCGAGGCGATCAGGGCCTCCGCGTCTTTTTTCATGATCTCCAGGCGGTTCTCGAGCTCTTTCTCCCGAACCCGGATCTTGCGGATATCGGTGCGGACACGCTCTTTGAGCCGCTCCATCTCGGCCGTCGCATCCTGAAGCTTCGCCTCGATCAACCGCGCCTTGTCGGTCTTGGCCTTGAGCTGGAAGCGAAGGTCCTGCAGCTCTTCCTGGCAGCCTTCGATCGTCAATTCCTTGTCCCGCTCCAGATCCTTGATCCTGCTCTCCTGGACCCCGAAAAGATGGCTAAGCTCGGAAGCGCGGGCTCTCTCGGCCCTCAGACCTTCCTCGAGCGCGGCGATCTGCTCGTGCGCGGTCCGCAATTGGGCCGAAAGCGCGGCCACGTCCTGCTCTCGCAGCATGAGGTACTTTTTGAGGGTCTCGGAATCCGGAGCTTCGCTCGCGCCTCCCGGAACGACAGCATTCCCAACCGGAGCCGAGGCAAAAACCACGGTTCCTGGCGACACGCCTGGCGGGGAGTCCCCTGCCCTTCTGAATAAGTAAGGAAGCTCGTGAGCAAGCTCCTCGTCAGCCGCGTCAAGCGGACGGCGAGGAGAGCCGGCAGCCGAGGAATCGGGCGACTCTTGTCCGAAAAGAGGAGCCGATGAGCCAGCGTCTGATTGAATCGAAAGAGGCGAGTCTCCTTCGGACTCGGAGGGAATCTCTGAAAGAGGAAGACCTTCGATGGGCGCGAGCTCGCCGATCACGCCACCGTCGCCAGCCTCTCCGAGGCTTACTCCGCCCTCGCCGCCCAGTCCCAACAGAGGCGACTCATCAGAAGAGTCTCCGGGAGCAGAACCTACTCCTTCCACGATCAGGCCCAGCTCCTGCGGCTCGTCCGAACCTGATGAGATTTGTGGTGGGTTCGATTCTAGCGGTGCCTGCGAGGCGCTTCCACCTGCCCCGGCAGAAATGGCCTCAGATGGCGGGCCCAGGGTCACCTCCGCGATCTCCATCGAGGCCCCGGCCATTTCGGGATTCGCCAAGTCGAGGCTGAATTCCGGAAGCTCGTTGAGCATGGGAGTCTGGGTTTGCTTGGTATTTGAGGGAATCAGGAGATCGGCGGTACGATTGGCCCAGGTCGAAGGCTCTGGTATCGTCACGATCGGGCTTGCAGCCCCAGCGCTCTTAGGCTTCGCGACCTCAGATTTCACGCCAACCTCGGGCTTCAAACCAATCCCAGCCTTCGTACCTTCGGGCTTCGAGAACGGTGGCGGGCCTTTCGGCCCCGCTCCAGAGGGAGACGGCGGAGGGCCAGCCCTGGACGCCATAGGCGAAGAAACCGCTCCAAGCGGCGGAGGTGGCGGCACTCGGGTCATTTGCGAGTTCTCGCTCCCGTCCGTCGCCGTGGGAATCGTCAGCCCGCTGACGGCCAAGGAGTCCGGGGCAGCCAGGCCGCCCAATGTCCCCACACCGGTATCGCTGCCCAGCTTCTCGCCGTCGACTCCGACGATGCTGAAAACCTCCGCTCCTCCCGCCAGCGTGATGCCCGTCTTCTCTCCGCTTTCAGAGGATTGGGATTCGATCCGCGCGCTCCGTTCGACCACTAGATTGTTGGCAACCACCTGCTCGATCAGGCGAATGAGCTCGGAATCCTGATAAGGCGCTTTCAGGTAGGCATTCGCGCCAAAAGGGGTTGCCTGATGCTTAGCAAACTGATCATTGGTCCAGACCTGCGAAATCAAGATCACAGGGAGCTGCGCTTGGCCATGCTCCAGCTTGATCCTTTCGAGGAACTCGACTCCGGGCTGCCCTTCCCCATGGAAGTCCTCTCGGTTCAGGATGGCAAGCTCCACGGTCTCGCCATGAAGCTTCAGCATCTGCCAAGCTTCTGACGGGTCCTCAGGAATCAAGGCGACATGCCCATATTGTTGAAGGGCATCGGCAAGTTTACACGCCGCGTCGCGGTGAGGATTCAAAATGAGAATCTTCATCATGGTTCTTATCGGCAGTGCAAGAACCTAAGTTGACACTGATTTTCGCAGAAGTTACCGTTTTTAGAATGGGCGACGGACACGCGGATCCTACGGACAAGGTCACGGTCCTTGTCTTCAAAGACAATTATCCTTCAAGAACTTTCCATCTTCCCCTCAACTGGCTTTCTCGGTTCGGATTCGCGCTTGGCGCTGCCGTCAGCCTGAGCCTGGTGCTGCTCTTTTTTACCGTGAAGTTCTACATGGATTCGAGAAACGTCCGGCCCGAACGGGTCGTGGAGCTTCAAAGCGAACTCGAGCGCCTTCGTGAATCCTATGAAGCCCTCCAGGCCCGCACCGCCGCCGCCCCTGCCGTTCCTTCGCCCGAAGCGGAGACAGCTCCGGCCGTGGATATCCCCAATCCGACTCCAAGCGAGGGAACGCCCTCTGGGCTCTTCAATCTATTGCCTCGCGGAATGGATGCCACACCTAAATCGGCGGATCAGCTTCCTTTCAAGCTCGTCAACACCAAGGTCTCCTGGCAGGGAAAAAAGCTCGCGGTGAGATTCGCCATCCAGTACACGGCCGAGGATGGAGGCTCTCAGCAGGGACGAATCGTCATTCTGGCGCGAGGGCCTCAAAGCCTCCTGGCCTATCCCTCGGGAGCTTTTGGAATGGCCGATACCGATGCCCTGATCCATCCGACCAAGGGAGAGTATTTCTCGGTGAGCCGTTTCAGGCAGACCAAGGCCGATTTCGACATCGACCCAAGCGACCTCAAGAACGTGGAAGTCCTCATCTTCGATACATCGGGCAACTTGCTTCTCGTCGAGAGGTTCGCCGCGCCCAATACCGCTCAAAACGCAGCGCCCGATACGAGGAAATCGACGCCTGCACAACCCAAAGCCCAACCGAAGGCCAATCAGCCCGCACCCGCTCCGAAAGAATCCGGTTCAAGCGGCGCGGACGCCGCCATCATGGCGCCCGCCAATGGTACGACGACCACAGGCAATGCGACTCCCGCGACCGGTACGGCAACCACGAGCAGCGCGACTTCCACGAAAGCCGCGCCCGCCACCGGTGCGAGCGCGAGCACAGGCGCGGACACGGCTACAGGGACCGTCACCGAT
>CAYNDM010000263.1:3022-4669 GCA_964395265.1 uncultured Bacteriovoracaceae bacterium | reverse complement strand
CTCATAGGTGGAGACGACCATGGGCATGAAGGGAACGGTAGGGGAGCCGAGCCCGACGGCCAAGACGGTTCCACCCGGCCGGACCAGCTTCTGCGCCTGCTGGAACGTAGCCTCGACGCCTACGAAGTCTCCTACCACGTCGATTTTCCTTCCCTTGAGTCTTTCCTCGAGCTCTTTGGAATGGAATACCTCGTGAGCCCCAAGTTTCTTCGCCATATCGAGGCTTGATTCGCGCATATCGCTCGCTATGACGTGCGCGCCCAAGGCATGTGCGATCTGCATTCCGTTCATGCCGAGTCCTCCCAGCCCCAGGCATAGGACTGTGTCGCCTTGACGGATATTGGCCAACGTCTTGAGAGCATGCCAAGGAGTCAGTACGGCGTCAGTGGCTACCGCTGCGACTTCCGCGGAGACGCCTTCGGGCACCTCGACGATATTTCTGGCTGGGACTTTGATGAAGTCCGCGTAACCTCCGTCGGCACCCAAGCCGATGTAAGCTCGCGTGGGGCTATCGCAAAGGTTGTCTCTCCCCGTGCGGCAATAGTTGCAGTTGCCACATGGGTTGGGGCCGTGGACCGCGTAGAGGGCACCCTTGCGAAAAGTGTCTGGTACTGCGCTTCCCGTTTCGACCAGCTCACCGCAGACTTCGTGCCCCATGGTGAAAGTGTCCTTGAGGAACGGGACTTCGCCGGCGAGGACGTGAAGATCGGAATGACACACGCCCGCGGCCCGAACTCTGAGGATAGCGTCATTGGGGCCTGGCTTCGGGGGACTGAGATCTTCTTTGAAGAGTTTTTTCTGACCTGGACGATAGCGATAAGCGAGCATGGGGAATCTCCATTTTGGATTTTAGAGATGTTTTTTTAATCCCGAATGCAATCTCCAACCCAGCACGCCGCATAATGGTCGAGCCTGGCTGGGTATGATTCGTCGTTTGCTACGACGCGACGAATAGCGCATGGAAAGGCGTTGACCCTCAGAAGAGATGATTTAACTACGATCAGGAAAGGACGTCGTTTTCTATGATACGGATTCGAGACGTTGAACCTGCTTCGCGACCCCGGGGGAGCGTTGTCTATATGTTCTTTCGATCACGAACCAGCATACCGGTATTGCTCCGCCGCAAATAAACAGAACCACGCCGATTCCGCGCAGCCAGGTGAGACTTTGAAAGAAGGCGCTCTGGATATACGCCTCTGATCGAGCGTAAGCGTAGCCCCGGTCCATGACCGCGAGGAGTTGATGGACGCCGACCGGGAATAGGTCCAGTCCCACCATCAGTGCCAGCCCAACATTCAATGACCAAAAGGATCGACGCAGGAGCTTGGGGTTCCAATCCCCTGGACGGGCCATCCAGCAGCTGCAAAACAGCATGGTGGCGATGGCCAGGTTCCCATACACTCCCATGAGCGCTGCGTGCCCATGGTTCACGGTGAGATAGGTCCCGTGCTCATAGTAGTTGACGATGGGGAGGTTGATCATGAATCCCAGGACGCCGGCTCCGAAGAAGTTCCAGAAGTTCACGCCCAGGAGAAATAGGAACGGCTCGCTCAGGCCGAAACGGAGCTGAGGGTCTCCGTTCAGGCGAGCCTGACGAAGTGCCGTTTGCGGCATTTTCCTCAAGCGCCAGGCCTCGAGCGTCAGGAT
>CAYNDM010000263.1:0-3012 GCA_964395265.1 uncultured Bacteriovoracaceae bacterium | reverse complement strand
AGGATGATCAGAGGAACCACTTGGATGCTTGAGAGCACGCCGCCCAGAGCGATGGTCTCGATCGATTTACCGTTCCAATAGAAGTTGTGACTGATTCCGATGAGGCCGGATCCGAGAAATAGGACGGCCGCTAGATAGACGGTTCGAGACGCGATATTGAGGCTCACGAAACCCATGAAATACAGCAGGTACGCTACGATGATCGTCGTAAAGAGCTCGAAGAAGGCTTCCACCCACATATGAATCGTGCACCAACGCCAGAAGTCGGCGATCACGAAACTGGTGTCCCGCGTAGCGACGAAAGAGCTTGTAAACATGAAAATGATTCCGATGATGCTGTACACCGTCCAGCTGGGAAGCGACCAAGTTTCTTTGCGGCTCAATACAGGCCATAGCCCGCGAAGGACGATCGCTCCCCAGAGCACGAAGGCTCCGAAAAGAAGGATGTGATAAAGGCGACCGATCTCCATGAACTCCCACCCCTGAAGCCCAAGCCACCACCAGGCGTCTCCCTCACCGAGCCAGCCCATGATTCCAGCCCAGATGCCAAGTGCTCCTCCTCCTGAGATGAACACCAGGAGCCAGAATAGCGCGTTGATCAGACGGGTCTGTCCTTTGGGTTCCTCTTTGCTGATCCAGGGGAGAAACCAGAGCGTGGCTCCGAACCAACAGATGGCGATCCATAATACGGAAAGTTGCGTATGCCAGGCGCGCGAGACGGTGACAGGAATCGTCGTGACCAGGCTCACGAAGTCCGTGATGGCCAAGAGTCCTGCCAGCAGCTGCACGAGAAATAGACCACATGCCAAGGCGAAGTATTTCATCGCAGCCCGCTGCGTGGGAGAAGGGCTATTGATGCGAACAAGCTCTTCGCTAGCGAACGGGAGGTTGTGTTTCTGTTGGGCTTCGAAAACGGCCTCACGCTCCATTTTGCCGTAGTAGTAGAGCACGACTCCGATGGAGAGAACGACGGCCAGGGCCCCAAACACGCTCCAGAAGACCAGTCCTCCATGCGGTGTGTTGCCAGCCAGGACGTCATAGGGCCAGTTATGAGTGTAGCTGTAGGGGTGACCTGGCCTTTGCGCCGCTGACAGCCACGCTCCCCAGTAAAAGAAAGAGGTCAGGCGACGGATGCTTTCCTTGTCGTGGATGTAGTTCACGGTCTTGAATCGCTCTTTTCCCACAATCTCGCCGCCATCGCCGAACTTCTGTTCGTAGTAGCGCCTCAGCTGCCCGAAAGCGTGTTCTTGGGATTTGCTCATGACCACCTGGCCGAGGCTCGCATCCAGGCGGTTCCTCTTCAGTTCCTGTTGGACAAGCGTTTGAACCAGAGCGGATCGGGTCTCTGGGTCGGGTAGCTTGTCGGCCCAAAGAGGATCATGGAACTCGTTCATCCAACGGGCGATGAGGTTCAAGGACTCGGCCGTGAAATCAGGGCCTCGCAGGCCGCCATCTCCCAGGAAACTTCCATACTCCATGAGCCCATAGCGGAAAAAGACTCGCTGTCCGTCCAGGATGTCGCGCGCGGTGAAAACGATTCGCCCGTCCTCCGACACGAAATCGCTCACAGGGGGAGCATGCTCGTAAGTCTGGTATCCCACAAAGCCGACCACTGACACGCTGACGGCGAAAATGATGGCGATGACTTTCCACCAGTTGCCCCTACGATCGATCCATTGGATCAGGTTCATGCGCTTACCTCTTTCTTATAAGTTTCAAAGGGTCGAAGGGCGGGGGCAATCATCCCCCCGGGGTTGAATTTCCGGGCTGCCAAACGGATGAGGCCAGGCTAAAATCAAAGGGATGAACCAGAAGTCCAAGAAGATCCGTTGTGTACGCGATCTCAATGGGGTTGTGCTGGACCAGAATCCATGCAGCCTGCGGGAGTGCGGAAGGCGGATAGGGAGTGTCTGCCAGGACCGGTGTGGCGAGTTCGTCTCTCTCGGCGAGACGTCGCGCCCTGTCGTGAAGAAGCGAAAACTCCTGGATGGGAAATACTATGACATTCTGGTTTTTCAGGAGGACGGCTGCATCCATACTCATCTTTTTCCGCTGATGATCGGCAGCGGCGATGCACGAGAGCGAATGGAGAGCGCGGACCTGACTCCCAGGGAGCGCGAGGTGGCCGAGCTGATGCTCAAGGGACACTCGAACCGGCAGATCTGCCAGCGTCTTTTCATCTCGGAGCCTACACTCAAGTCACACATCAACCGGATCTATCGCAAGCTCGGAGGCCGGGGAAAGTTCGCGTTGCGAGGATAGGCCCGGGTCGTCGGCATCATTTCGTTATAAAATCCGACATCCTTTCATTGATTTGCATCCAACTTGACCGATGGTGATTTTGCTGTATTATTTAACTAATTGATTAAATAACCGATAGGTTAATTAAAATGAACGCACACGATGCACTCAGCCAGAAATTCGCCGCTCTTGCCGACCCTACTCGGCGAGCGATGCTCGTCCAGCTTTCTAGCGGAGAGGCGAGCGTTTCTGAATTGGCCAAGCCGTTCTTGAAGAAAATGAGCCTTCCTGCCGTGACCAAGCACCTCAAGGTGCTGGAAAGCGCCGGATTGATCACCAAGACGCGCGAGGCGCAGTTTCGTCCCTGCAGGCTCAATGGTGAGGCGCTTCAGGATGTCGCGGAGTGGGTGGAGCAGTATCGCATGTTTTGGGAAGAGAGCTTTGATCGGCTCGATTCGTACCTGAAAACCGTCATGTCCGAAAAAAGAAAGACCGGGAAAGGAAGAAAAGATGCCCGCAAAAAATAGGTCCAATGAGCTCAAGATCATTCGTTTCTACGATGCCCCGGTGAAAGTCGTTTGGGATGCCTGGGTGGATCCCGATCAAGCTGCGAAATGGTGGGGACCACGCGGGTTCACTCTCACCACTCATAGCAAGGATCTGAGGCCGGGTGGGCATTGGGCCTACACGATGCACGGACCAGACGGAACCGATTATCCGAACAAGGCGATCTACCACGAGGTCGAGAAGTACTCGAAGCTCGTCTACGAC
>CAYNDM010000262.1:2331-4695 GCA_964395265.1 uncultured Bacteriovoracaceae bacterium | reverse complement strand
TATCGTCGTACGTCGTTGCAGGGACTCTTCAGACACCACCTATCCTTGCCCCACCCCTTAGTGGTAGACTCGGGGGCAAATGAGCCCTCGACCGAGCAGGAAACAACATAGGAACAAGGAACCCGCCTCTGCAGGCTTCGTCTTCGTCGACCGAAGCGGCAAGGCCCACGGGCGACGCCAGAAGCCCCATGAGGGAGGTACCGGGAAGTTCCCGCCTTCCAAGCTCGAGGAGAAGCTTTTTCGGCGTAATCGGGCTCTCGAAACAGATCCCAAGGGCAACGAATTCGCCAAAGATGACGCTCCTCGCGCAAGACATTCCAAGCCCAAGAAAGGCAAAAATTCGAAGCTCCGCGAGGAGAGCGAGGAGCTATTCGCCAATCCCAGGGACCAGCGTCGCCTCGAGCGCGAACGGCGAAGGTACAAGAACCTGAAAAAGAGGGAAGAGGAGTTCAAGGCCCGCCAGAAGCGAAAAGAAGCCAAGCGCGCGGCTCAGCACCACGATGCGGATCATACGACGACCGCGAGGGGAGCTCGCCCCGGGCGCAGGATGCGCGGCAAGAGCCCTGAGCTCGGAAAACGCGGCCACAGGCTGGGCGGAACCCACAGCAGGATGATCGAAACAGTCAAAGCCACGGTCGACAAGAACCGAAAGGGCTTTGGCTTCCTGATCTTCGAAAATCGGAAGCTCGAGGATGCATTCATCCCTCCGAGGCAGGCCCAGGACTTTTTTCATGGCGATCGTGTGGAAGTCACCTTCGGAAAAGCCGGACAGGTCATCGACGTACGGGTCCTCGAGCATCGCTTTCGCGAGCTGGTCGGCCGTTACACCCCCCATCCCGCTGGAGCTGAGAAAAAAGGCGGTTGGGTGGTTTACGAACGCAAGAAAGCGCGAGAGGAACTCTACATTCCTCCCGGAAAGCATGGCGCGAACCCCGAAGATTGGATCCGAGCCAAAGTCCACTTCCACGACAGCGGCCCCTATAATGTCACGGCCGAGATCACGGAAGTCTACGGCCCCGAGCTGCCGGCCTCAGCCGATATCCGCATGGTGGCCGATGAGTACAGCCTAACCGAGGAGCACTCGCAAGCCGCGGTGAGAGAGGCTGAGAGCTTTAACCTCGAAACCTCGGACCCTCATCGAAAGGACCTTCGAAACGTGCCTTTCATCACCATCGACGGGGAAACCGCTCGAGACTTCGACGATGCGATCCATGTCGAGCGCGTTCGCGCGGGTTACGTCCTCTGGGTAGCTATCGCCGACGTGAGCCATTACGTGACTCCGGGCTCGCACTTGGATGCCGAAGCGCGTTCGCGCGGCACGAGCGTCTACTTCCCTGAACGCGCTTTCCACATGCTTCCCCGCGCACTTTCAGAGAACCTCTGCAGCTTGCGCCCGAATGAGCCCAGACTCGCGATGGTGGCTCGCATGGAGTACGATCGCCAAGGCTATCGCACTCGAACCGAGCTCATGGACGCGCTGATCGAAAGCAAGCGCCGTGCGACTTACACCGAGATCCAAAACGAATGGGAGGCGAATCGGGATGATCCCGACTGGCAGTTTCATCCCCATTTTGAGCTGTTCAGGCTGATCAAGAAGAAGCGATCAGCCCGCGGGTCGATCGACTTCGAATTTCCCGAGGCTTATGTCGACGTCGAGCCCACCGGAGAAGTGAAGTCGATCACGAAACGCTCGCGCCTGGATGCCCATATGCTGATCGAGGACTTCATGATCGCGGCCAACGAAGCCGTGACCGAATGGATCATGGAGCGAGAATGGCCCTTCATCTATCGGGTCCACGAGGAACCCGCCCAGGACGCGCTGATGAAATTCGCCGATCTGGCCGCGACCGTGGGGATCCATGTGAGGCTGGGCGAAGATACAGAGAACCTTCCGCAGGTGCTGGCGGACGTCATCCGCAAGCTCGAGGGCCATCCGGCCCAGACGCTTCTCAATATGGCCATGCTGCGATCGATGAAGCAGGCTCAGTACGCGGCCACCCACGGCATCCATTTCGGGTTGGGCTCCAAAGGATACACCCACTTCACCAGTCCTATCCGACGCTATCCTGACCTCATCGTCCATCGCATGCTCAGAAGCGCGCTTCACGTCGAGCAAAAGCGCGACTCCATGCCTAAAGACGATTGGTTCGACCGAACCGAGCAGGAGCTTGAGGAGATCGCCGGTCACTGCAGCTACCGCGAACGCATCGCCGCGGACGCAGAGCGCGAGGCGATCAAGCTCAAGCAGGTCCGAGCCATGATTCCTCAGGTCGGAAACGAGTTCGAAGGCAAGATCATCGGAATGGTCGAAAGCGGGTTCTTCGTCGAGATCGAGGAGCCTTTCGTCGAGGGCATGGTCTCAGC
>CAYNDM010000262.1:0-2321 GCA_964395265.1 uncultured Bacteriovoracaceae bacterium | reverse complement strand
ACGACGACTTCTACCAATTCAACGAAGAGAGGATGATCTTCGCCGGCAAACGCAAGAAGCGCACCTTCAGAATCGGCGATCGGGTTCTCGTTCGCGTCCTTCGCGCCGATATCGACAGCCGGAGAATCGACCTCGGTCTCATCGATGGCCCATTGGACGCCAGCCCCTCCTATGATTCTCTCGCACCTAAGGGGAAACACGGCAAAAAAGGCCGTGGCCCCATGATCGTTCACGAGTCCCAGCATGGGGGGCGCAATCACACGGATTCAGCGCGCCGAGACTCTCGAGACCAAGGGCGACGCGGCGAAAAACCCAAGCGCAAGGGAAGCCGTGGGGAGAGGCGCGCCCGCAAGCATCGCGGCAGGCACTAGGCAAAATCAGCCGCGTTGATTTCGTTGTACCGTCCTGAGATCCTAAGAGATGAATGAAATGGCTCCGCACCGGCAGGCAGATCGGTCAAGCGGTTAAGAACGTCCAGCGCCTAAGACAAGTGGTCGCGGTTTTCGCTCGCCACGGCTTCATCGAAGTCATCGATCGGATGGACCTAGGCCGCTTCTTGCCTGGACGCCTGGGAGCCTATGCCGAATCGCAAGCCGAGATCCCCACGCCAACGCGCTTGCGACAATCATTCGAGGAGCTGGGGCCAACATTCGTGAAGCTAGGCCAGCTCCTCTCCACCCGTTCCGACCTGCTGCCTGAGTCGTACATCGAGGAATTCACCAAGCTTCAAGATGATGTCCACCCCCTCGAATTCGAGGTCGTCAAAAAGGTCGTCGAGCGCGAGCTAGGAAAGAAGCTCGAAGAAGCCTATGCCGAGTTCAACGAGAAACCGCTCGCCTCGGCCAGCATCGGTCAAGTGCACGAGGCCACCTTGCCCACCGGCGAGAAGGTGGTCGTCAAGATCCAGCGCCCTGAGATCGAGCGGGTCATTAAGAACGATATCTCGCTCCTGGCCTTCCTGGCCGGCCTACTTGAGAAATACATTCCTGAAACCCGAATCGTTGGACCAAGGGTGATCGTCGACGAATTTTTCAGGACCCTTTCTTACGAGCTCGACTACGTCATCGAGGCCAACAACATCATCAAGATCTCAGAGAACATGGCCTCGATATCCGAGGTGGTGATCCCAAAGGTTTACAAAAGCCACAGCACCTCCAAGATCCTGACATTGGAGAAATTCGAAGGCATTCGGGTCAACAACATCAAAACCCTGGACTCTGCCGGAATCGATCGCAAGCTCATCGTCGCCATCGGCGCACGCGCCTTCTTCAAATCCATCCTGATCGACGGCCTCTTTCATGGAGACCTTCATGGAGGCAATCTTTTCGTACTTCCCGGAAATCGGCTGGGCGTCATCGACTTCGGCATCGTAGGCCGGCTTTCCGAGCGTTCTCGCGAGGTCCTGGCCAACATGGTCATGTCTCTCTTGACCGAAGACTACGAAAACCTCTGCTATCAGTACGCGGATCTGGGCGCATCCGGGCCTTCGATCGACTTCGACGGGTTCCAGCGCGAGGTTCGCAACACCCTATCGCCTTACATGGGTCTGCCGCTCAACGAGATGAACATCGGCCGCGTTCTGATCGACGCGACCAAGATCGCCACCAAATACAACATCAAAGTCCCAGGCGACTGGATGCTCGTCTTCAAGGCTATTCTCACCATTGAAGGCATGGGCCGCACTCTTGACCCTGAATTCGACCTGATGTCAGCGGGCCGCGAGATGGTCAAAGACCTGGTCAAGAACCAGTACTCGATCGAACGGATCAGCCGAGATCTCGTCTGGGTGGCTAAGGACATGGCCACCCTCCTGCAGACCCTGCCCCGGCAGATCCGCTGGATGTTTCGTAAGTTCAATAGCAACGACTTCGCGTTCGAGATCCGCTCCCCCGACTTCGTCGCCCTCAAGCGCCAGCTCGATGCGAGCAGCCGTCGCACCAGCCTAAGTGTCGTCATTGCGGGGCTTTTCATCGCCGGAAGCCTGGCCTTGCAACACGCCTCCGGCCCCCAGCTCTTCGAATACCCGCTTCTCGCTGTCCTCTTTTTGATTGCCGGACTCGTACTCCTGGGGCGGCTGCTCTTTGGCCGTTATCCGTGAAATTCCAGCGAAATCCACGGGAGCATTGACTTCAGCGAGAGGCTCCCTTATTTCTACGGCTTCTGCAGGCACTCAAGGTACGGGGTGTAGCGCAGCCTGGCTAGCGCGCTTCGTTCGGGACGAAGAGGTCGCGTGTTCGAATCACGTCACCCCGACCATTTCTACGGATCGGGTCTTCCCCATCACGTGGGGCATGAGAATTTCGCGCCGTTTAATTTCTGAT
>CAYNDM010000261.1:0-4729 GCA_964395265.1 uncultured Bacteriovoracaceae bacterium | reverse complement strand
TACAATGTCGCCACGGGCCAGCTCAAACTGCTGACTCCCGCAGACGGACGGAGCATGTCTCCGGAGCTTTCGGCGGACGATCGGTATGTGGTCTATACTTCGCTGGTTGAAGGTAATTGGGATGTGTATCTCCTGGACCGCATCACTGGCGAGAATCGCAGGGTGAGCTTGGATCCAGGGCAGGATTTCGCGCCTTCCTTCGGAGCCAATGGCGATATTCTATTCTCCTCGAACCGCAGCGGCGCTTCGCCCTGTACCGAATTTCGCTGAGCGACGTAGGCACGGGCCGGGAGCGAGTGATCGCCGAGGCTTCCGAGGCCGATCTTTACGCGCCGACTTCGACAGGGACCCTGGACTATGCGCAGTCGCTTTTGCCGGGACTGCCGAATCCGGCCCGCTCGTCCTTCGGTGCGATCGAGCATCAGGGAAGGATCTACGTGGCGGGGGGACATCAGGGGCCGGAGCATACTTATCCGCCCGAGTCATTTCTCGGCAAGCTGGAGTGGTACGACCTGAACACCGGGCAATGGCAAGAAGGGGCTTCTCGTCATGTGCCTGCGCACGGCTTCGAGCTGGTCGCTCACGGAGACTATCTCTACGCGTTCGGGGGCTTCGCGTTTTCAGCCGAACATCAGCCGGGATGGCGATCGCTGGACGTGATCGAGCGTTACAGCATCCGAGAAAATCGATGGGAGATCATCGGCACCATGCCGAGGCGACGATCATCGAATGTCGCCGTGCAGGTGGGAACGAAGGTGTATCTGATCGGGGGCTGGGACAGCACGCCGAAACATGTCGATGACTTCGAGGGCAAGTTCCACCGTGAGATCGACGTTTTCGACCTGGAGACCGAGGTCATGACCGAGACGCCGCATGTCTTGCCTGATCCTCTGCGTCGGGCCTTCACGGGCCTCGAACGAGACGGCAAGATCCTCCTGCTCGGAGGGCTGGGGATTGGGTCGACGCATTTCGAGCTTCTGGATGTGGTGACCGAGTTCGATCCAGCCACCGGGGCATGGCGGGAACTTCCAAGGCTCCCGTTTGCTACCTTTGCTCCTGCGGCAGGGATCCTGGATGGCGAGATCTTTGTTTTCGGAGGGATGTTCCGGCATAGCCAATGGGATTTCTCGTACGTCAATCACATCTTCTCGCTTCCGCGATCGGGGCAGGCGTGGCTTCACACGGGTCGCTATCTGCATGAGACGAAGGGTTTCGCCATGGTGGTCAATATCGATGCGTCCACGCTCGGAATCCTGGGCGGGCACTCCTATGAGAACGGAGACGCACCGGTTGCCACCTTTGAGACCTTTGGTCGGCGCAATTGATGCACACTGAGCGTGTCGCGGGGCCGGAGGGCAAGTGAATCGAGCCGAAGAGATCCTTGAGTTCTGGTTCGGGCACTATCAGCCCAGCAAAGAGTATTTCGCTGAGCGGATGCACCTCTGGTTCGGGGGAACTCCGGAGATCGACGAGAATATCCGCAGGCGCTTCGAGACCGATGTTCAACAGGCCGCGGCGGGCCAACTTTCCTCTTGGGAAGAGGATCCGCGCTCTTGCCTGGCTTTGATCGTTCTTCTGGATCAGTTCTCGTTGAATATCTATCGGGACGAGCCCCGGTCATTTGAGCAGTCCGCGATGGCGATCCCGATCGCGGAGCGAGCGCTCGCTCGGGGATTCGATCAGAAGGTGCCCGTCATCATGCGAGCCTTTTTTTATTTACCGTTCGAGCACGGCGAGTCCATTGACGACCAGGAGCGATCGGTCGCGCTTTTCGAGAGGCTGGCGCAGGATTCTCCTGATGAGCTGAAAGAGCTGACGGCGGGATTCCACCATTACGCGATTCTTCACTGGGAAGTGATCGATCGCTTCGGTCGTTTTCCGGATCGAAACCCGATCTTCGGTCGACCGCACACTCCAGAAGAAGTCCAGTACATGGCCGACGGAGGCCCGCCTTTTTAGGTTCGTCTTTTTTGCCTCTGACTCACTTCGCCTCCGATTCGAAAGAAGTTTCACTTCAGAGGGGCTTTGGACTGAGGTATCGTGGTCCTGAGGAACCTTCTGCGAAGCCTAGGATCCTGACGGGGGCAAACCATGGCGATTCAGAGCATCAATCCTTCAACGGGCGAAGTCCTTCAGCGCTTCGATTCGCTGACTCCTGCGCAGGTCGAAGAGAAGCTGGAACGATCTCGCCTGGCCTATCCATCCTATCGCAAGACGTCGATCGAGACTCGGGCGGCGTGGATGTTACGAGCGGCGGAGATCCTCGAAACGGAGGCTCCGCGTTGGGGAAGGTTGATGACCCTCGAGATGGGCAAACCCATCCAGGCAGCCAGGGATGAGGCGAAAAAATGCGCATGGGCATGCCGCTATTATGCCGAAAACGCCGCGGAGTTTCTCAAAGACCAAAGCGTTCGAACCGAAGCCGATCAGAGTTTCGTGCGTCATGAGCCCTTGGGAGCGGTCTTGGCGATCATGCCTTGGAACTTTCCGTTCTGGCAGGTCGTGCGATTCGCGGCCCCGGCGCTGATGTCCGGGAACGTCGGTCTTTTGAAGCACGCTTCGAACGTCCCTCAGTGCTCGCTGGCGCTTCAAGAGATTTTCGAGCGTGCAGGGTTTCCAAGCGGCGTTTTTCAATCTCTCTTGATCCCCTCGCGGGACACGGCTCGCGTGATCGAGGATCCTCGCGTCGTCGCCGTCACCCTGACCGGAAGCGATCAGGCGGGCTCGCAGGTCGCCGCGCTCGCGGGAAAGCACATCAAGAAGACGGTACTCGAGCTGGGAGGTAGCGACCCATTCATCGTCATGCCAAGTGCGGATTTGGATCGGGTCGCGGCGGTGGCGGTCAAGGCGCGTACGATCAACAACGGCCAGTCCTGCATCGCCGCCAAGCGCTTCATCGTCGATGAAAAGGTATCGGACTCCTTTTTGACGCGGATTACGCAAAAAATGGCCGCGCTTCGAGTGGGGGACCCACTGGACGAAGCGACGGAGCTGGGCCCGCTTTCGACCGAAGAGATGCTTCACTCCGTTTCAGAGCAGGTGGAGAAAACCGTGCGCGCGGGAGCCCGGATCCTGACCGGAGGCAAGCGACTCGGCACGCAGGGGTATTTTTACGCGCCTACGGTATTGACGGAAATCCCAAAAGACAGCCCTGGGTATCGAGACGAGGTTTTCGGACCGGTCGCTCTGTGCTTCAAGGTCAATGGGATCCGGGAAGCGATTGCGCTCGCGAATGACAGCCGGTTTGGCTTGGGCTCGAGCCTTTGGACGGAGAACGAGGAAGAAAAGCGGATTTTCATCGAAGAGATCGAATCGGGAGCAGCTTTCGTGAATGGAATGGTCGCCTCTGATCCGCGGCTTCCGTTCGGGGGAATCAAGCATTCTGGGTATGGACGCGAGCTCAGTCGGGATGGGATACTGGAGTTCGTCAACCGCAAGACCGTATGGATGAAGCACTCATCAAGGTAGATGAACGAGGGGGAGGAGATGAGCGGAGGCTCGTTTGAGGCATGGAAGGGGATCCTGAAAGGCGAGAGACTTCCGGCTATGGTGGTCGATCTCGACGCTTTCGATCGAAACGTCGAGAGGATCGCTTCGATTCTCGCCAGCCCCGGTAGCGAGCACCTGCTTCGCGTGGCAAGCAAGTCCGTGCGCGTCCCCGCATTGCTCAAGAGGGTTCTGTCCCGAGGGCGTCCTTTCCAGGGCCTGATGTGCTTCGCAGTCGAAGAAGCTCGTTTTCTGGCGCAGCAAGGGTTCGACGATTTCCTCATCGCTTATCCCACTTTGCAGGATTCCGATCTTCGCCTTTTGAAGGAGCTGCATCAGGAAGGGAAGAGCGTCAGTCTGGTCGTGGACTCCTTGTCCCAGATCGAAAGGCTTCAGAGCGCGATGAGCGGTATCGATCGACCGCTCTCGGTGATTCTCGAAGTGGATATGGCGCTCCGCTTTTTCGGAGGGAGGGTTCATCTCGGGGTGCGGCGCAGCCCGGTTCGATCGGTCCAGGATGTACTGGCATTCTTCGAGGCCGCAGCGCGCTTTTCGTCGGTGAAGGTGACGGGCTTGATGGGTTATGAGGCGCAGGTCGCAGGCCTGGGGGATCGCAACCCAGTCAATCGCTTCCTGAACCCGATCATTCGACTAATCCGATCGCTCTCGGTCAAGCGAGTGGCTCGCTTGCGGAGGGAGATTTCCGAGGCACTGGCCGCGCGGGGAATTCGTCTGCCCATCTTCAACGGAGGCGGGACGGGGAGCCTTTCTTATGCGATTCATGAGCCCTGGTTGACGGAGCTGACCGCGGGTTCCGGGTTTTTCGATCCTCATCTCTTCGATCACTACTCGAATCTGAGGCTCGAGCCTTCGTGCTACTTCGTGCTTCAGGCGGTTCGCATCCCTGACCCAGGTTGGGTGACCTGCCAAGGAGGCGGCTACATCGCCTCAGGTTCACCGGGATGGGACAAAGTTCCCGTCGTGGCCTGGCCGGAGGGCTCGACCTTGAGCAAAGACGAAGGCAGTGGCGAAGTGCAGACGCCAGTGCGCCTGGCAGCGGGGGCGAGCCTCCAGCTTGGAGATCCGGTGTTCTTCAGACACGCCAAAGCAGGCGAGCTGGCAGAACGCTTTTCTGAAGCGATCCTGATCCAGAACGGAAAGATCGTGGACCGGGTCAAGACTTATCGAGGGCATGGACAATGCTATTTCTGAGGCCAGGGGTGTCTCGGGCGAGCTCCTCTGG